>DASQLE010000691.1:0-4082 GCA_035630175.1 Beijerinckiaceae bacterium | reverse complement strand
TATTTCTCGATATAGACCGAGCCGTCACCGAAGGCGGCGAGCGCCTCCGAACTTGCCGCGGCAAGCGACTGGGCGAGCAGGCGCTCCTCGTGGACGACCTTCATGCCGCGACCGCCACCGCCGGCCGCCGCCTTGACAATGACGGGGTAGCCGATGTCGGCGGCGACGCGCTTCGCCTCAGCCTCGTCCGAGACGCCGCCCTCGGAGCCGGGCACGCAGGGGATGCCGAGGCGTTTCGCCGTGCGCTTGGCCTCGATCTTGTCGCCCATGGTGCGGATGTGCTCGGCCTTCGGGCCGATGAAGGCGATGCCGTGATCGTTCAGCACCTCCGCGAAACGGGCATTCTCGGACAGGAAGCCGTAGCCCGGATGGACCGCGTCGGCGCCGGTGATCTCGCAAGCGGCGATGAGCGCCGGGATATTCAGATAGCTGTCGCGGGCCGGCGGCGGACCGATGCAGACGCTCTCGTCGGCGAGGCGGACGTGCATGGCGTCGGCGTCGGCGGTCGAATGCACGGCGACGGTGGCGATGCCGAGCTCCTTGCAGGCGCGCAGGATGCGGAGCGCGATCTCGCCCCGGTTGGCGATGAGGATCTTGTCGAACATCGCAGGGCTATTCGATGACGAGCAGCGGCTCGCCGTATTCCACCGGCTGGCCGTCCTCGATGAAGATCGCCGTCACGGTCCCGGCGCGGGGCGCGACGATGTCGTTGAAGGTCTTCATCGCCTCGATGAGCAGGAGCTTGTCGCCGATCTCGACGCGCGAGCCGATCTCGACGAAGGCCTTCGCCTCCGGCGAGGATTTTCTGTAGGCGGTGCCGACCATGGGCGAGGTGACGGCGCCCGGATGCGGGCCGACCTTCGGCCCGCTGTCCAGCGCGCCGGAAGGGAGCGGCGGCGGCGCCGGGATCGGCATCGGCGCGTGCGCCGGCGCCGCCATCGGCACCGTCACCGAAGCCGTCAGGGTGCGGGCGACGCGAATGCGCAGATCGCCCTTCTCGACCTCGATCTCCGTGAGGTCCGTCTCGGCCAGGAGGGTCGCCAGCTCGCGCACGAGGTCCGGGTCGAAGGGACTTGCCTTGGCCATCGAAGAAACCTTTGCCGTCTCGCTCACGGGGTGGACCTGATCAGGTGGTGGGCTCGATCAGGCGGGGCTTGGCGCGTCCGCGCAGGATAGGGCTCCGCCCATGGGACACAGGAGGCGACCGTCGAGTGCTGCGCGAGGGGGCCGCGGCGGGAAATTCCCGGCCCTCTTAAGCGAAAGGCCGGCGGAGCGAAAGGGAGCCCGAGCGGCCATCCGCAAGGAAATGGGGCAAATCAAGCCATGCGGCGCGAACCGGAGGCCGCCGGCGCCGTTGTTCTGGCCTCCAAGGATCATCACCCTTGCATGCCCGAACCCCCAAAAGCCGCGCCGGCGGCCCGCGACGCTCGCGCCCGGCGCGCACGACCCTCCGGCTCGCTCCGCGGGCTGGCGCGCTCGCCCTGCGTCTCCTCGATCTTGCGCAGCAGGCCGGAGCGCGCGGCGTCATCCATGTCGCGAGCAGCGAGCGCCGCGCCGGCGCGCTCGGCGGCATCCTCAAGGATCTGGCGCCCGATCTTTCCGTCGTCGTTCTTCCGGCCTGGGACTGCCTGCCCTACGACCGGGCTCCGCCCTCGCGCGAGGTGATGGGCCGGCGGGTCGTCGCCCTTACCCGCTTGGCCGAGGCGCATGGCGGCCCGCGCATCGTGGTCGCCACGCCCGACGCGCTTGTCCAGCGCGTGCCGGCGCAGGCCGTCTGGTCGGGACAGCGCCTGCGGCTGTTGGTGGGCGGCGCGATTGCGGTCGAGGATCTCGAGCGCGCCCTGCAACAACAGGGATACGTGCTCGACGAGCGCGTCGACGAGCCGGGCGAGATGGCGATCCGCGGACAGGTGGTCGACCTGTTCCCGGCCGGCGCTGATCGGCCGGTGCGCATCGAGCACGCGAACGGCGTCATCGCGGCGATGCGCTGCTACGATCCCGTCTCGCAACTCACCCTCGACGACGTCAACGAGGTCGTGGTCCATGCGGCAGCCGAATACGCGCTGACGCCACACGACGAGGAGCCGGCGGACGACACGCTCTGGCTGCCGCCGGAATCGGCCGTCCTCGAGACGGTCTTCGACTATCTCCGGGACGCGACCCTCGTCTTGGACGAAGAGGCGGAACAGCGCCGTCTGGGGATTCTCGAGCAAATCGCCGACGCCTACGCGAGCCGCGCCCGATTCGGGGCCGGCGAGCCCGGCCGCGCGTTTCCGGCTCCGGATCGCTTCTACATGAGCGACCGTGACTGGGCGGACCACCTCGCCCGGCGCGACGTCGTCAGCGTCGAGACGAGCGGCGAGGGCGGATCGTCGTCGCGCGCCGTGCCGTCCTTCGCCACGAGCGCCAAGCCGGTTCAGGCCTTCGCCGCTTTCGTGGAGGGCGAGCTGAAGGCGAAGCGCCGGGTCGCGCTTGCGGGAGGCGACAAGGATCTTCGCGCCCTGTCGCGCCGCGTCCGAGAGGCGGTCGGCCTCGAGCCGACGGTCGCCGCGAACTGGGCGGCCGTTGCGGTGGCGCAGCCTGGTGCCGTGCTCGCCTTGCCGTTCGATCTCGACGGCGGCTTCGTTGACGAGGAGGCGGGTGTCACGGTCGTCACGGCCGTCGACCTGTTCGGCAGCCGCGCCCGCGGCGCAGCGAATCATCACGCCCTGCAGGCGATTCCGGACGACGCCGAGTTCGGCATCGGCGATGCGGTCATACACCTCGACCGCGGCATGGGCGTGCTGCAAGGTCTCGAGAGCGTCGAGACCGAAGTCTCCGCGGCGGTCGACACGATCCGGCTCGCCTATGCCGACGACGACACGCTGATGGCGCCCGTCGACGAGCTCGATCGCATCTGGCGCTACGGCGCCGGCGACGCGGTCGCCCTCGACCGGCTCGACGGTGAGGCCTGGCCGAAGCGCCGCGCAAGGATCGAAGGCGAGATCACCGAGACGGCACAGCGGCTCGTCGCGCTGACGCGCGAGCGCGAAGCGAGGAGCGCGCCGAAGCTCATAGCCCCGTCCCGCGACTACGAGCGCTTCGTCGCGCGCTTCCCGTTCTCGGAAACCCCGGATCAGCTGCGCGCCATAGGAGACGTGCTCGCCGACCTTGCCTCGGGACGTCCGATGGACCGCCTGGTCTGCGGCGATGTCGGCTTCGGCAAGACCGAGGTGGCCTTGCGCGCCGCCGCGGCCGTTGCGCTTGCCGGCAAGCAGGTCGCGATCGTGGCGCCGACCACCGTGCTGGTGCGCCAGCATCTGCAGACGTTCCGGCGCCGCTTCGCCGGGCTCGGCGTCGAAGTCGGGCATCTGTCCCGGCTCGTGCGGCCTGCCGAGGCGCGGGCCGTCAAGGCGGGCCTGGCGGACGGCACCGTCGACATCGTCATCGGCACGCACGCGCTCACCGGCCAAGGCGTCGCCTTCAAGGACCTCGGCCTCGTCGTCATCGACGAGGAGCAGCGCTTCGGCCTTGCCCATAAACGCAAGCTGCGCGACCTCGCGCGCGACGTTCACGTCCTGACCCTGACGGCGACGCCCATCCCGCGCACCCTACAGGCGGCGATGCTCGGCCTACAGGATCTGAGCGTGATCGCGACGCCGCCGGCGCAGCGGAGGCCGATCCGCACAATCGTCGGGCCGTTCGACGAAGCCTCGCTGCGACAGGCGCTCGTGCGCGAGCGGCGCCGCGGCGGCCAGAGCTTCGTGGTCTGTCCGCGCATTGAGGATATCGAGCCGCTGGCGAAGCGCCTCGCCACGCTCGTGCCGGAACTCGCGGTCCTCCTCGCCCACGGCAAGATGCCGGCGGTCGAGATCGACGACGCCATGGTTCGCTTCGCCGATGGGGACGGGGACGTGCTCCTCGCCACCAACATCATCGAAAGCGGCCTCGACGTGCCGCGCGCCAACACGATGCTCGTCTGGCGCGCCGACCGCTTCGGCCTCGGGCAGCTGCACCAGCTGCGCGGTCGCGTCGGCCGCGGCCGCGTGCGCGGCATCTGCTATCTGATGACCGACCCTGAGGCGAAGATCGGGGCCGCCACG
>DASQLE010000690.1:0-3810 GCA_035630175.1 Beijerinckiaceae bacterium | reverse complement strand
GGTTTTCGCGGCGGCTCGGGCGGCCGGGCTGCCGGTCAAGCTGCATGCCGACCAGCTGTCGAATGCGGGCGGCGCAAGGCTTGCCGCCGAGGCCGGCGCTCTCTCGGCCGATCATCTCGAATACACCGATGCAGACGGCGTCGCCGCCATGGCGACGGCCGGCACCGTGGCGGTGCTGCTGCCGGGCGCCTATTACGTGTTGCGGGAGGCGCAGGCGCCGCCGGTCGCGCTGTTCCGCGAGCATCGCGTGCCGATGGCGCTCGCCACGGATTGCAATCCCGGCACGTCGCCGATGACCTCGCTCCTCCTCGTCATGAATATGGGCGCGACGCTGTTTCGCCTTACCGTCGAGGAATGCCTCGCCGGCGTCACCCGCGAAGCGGCGCGCGCCCTCGGCCGCCTGGACGAGATCGGCACGCTCGAACACGGCAAATGGTGCGACCTCGCCGTCTGGACGGTCGAGCGGCCGGCCGAGCTCGTCTACTGGATCGGGCTCAACCCGCTGCACGCCCGCGTATGGAGGGGGCAGTGACCGAGCGCGTGACGCTCGTTCCAGGCTCGGTTCCGCTCGCCGATTGGCGTGCGATCTATTTCGGTGCGGACGTCGCCCTCGACCCGGCGTGCCGGAGCGCGGTCGAGGCAGGCGCGGAGACGATCGCGGCCATCGTCGCGAAAGGCGAGCCCGTCTACGGGGTGACGACCGGCTTCGGCAAGCTCGCCGGCGTGCGCATCGCCACAGCCGATCTCGCCACCTTGCAGCGCAACCTCGTCCTGTCGCACGCGGCCGGCGTCGGCGAGCCCCTCCCCGGCCCGGTCGTTCGTCTGACGATGGCGTTGAAGCTCGCGAGCCTCGCCCAAGGTGCCTCGGGGGTGAGATGGTCCACGGTCGACCTCCTCGCAGCCTGCCTGCGGCAGGGTCTTGCGCCGGTCATTCCCGGCCAAGGCTCCGCGGCGGCGTCCGGCGATCTCGCGCCTCTCGCCCATATGACGGCGGCCCTGATGGGCGTCGGCGCGTTCCTCGTCGACGGCGACGAGACGCCAGCGGCGCAAGCGCTGGCGCGTGCCGGCCTCGAGCCGTTGGCGCTCGGCGCCAAAGAAGGCCTAGCCTTGCTCAACGGCACGCAGGTCTCGACGGCGCTTGCCCTCGCCGGCCTGTTCGAGGCCGAGCGCATCTTCCAGGCGGCTCTCGTGACGGGCGCGCTCACGACCGACGCCGTCCGGGGCTCGGACGGCCCCTTCGATCCGCGCATCCACGAACTTCGCCGGCATCGCGGGCAGATCGAGGTCGCAGCCGCCTTACGGGCGCTCATGGGGGGAAGCGCCATCCGGGCATCCCATCTGACGGGCGACGATCGCGTGCAGGACCCGTATTCCGTGCGCTGCCAGCCGCAGGTCATGGGCGCGGTGCTCGATGTCCTTCGGCAAGCGGCCGCAACCCTCAGCCTGGAGGCGAACGGCGTCACCGACAACCCGCTCGTCTTCGCGCGCGACAACGAGGTCATCTCCGGCGGCAACTTCCATGCCGAACCGGTCGCGTTCGCGGCCGACACCATGGCCATGGCCTTATGCGAGATCGGCTCGCTGGCGGAGCGCCGCATCGCCATGCTGGTCGATCCGAGCCTGTCCGGCCTGCCGGCCTTCCTGACACCCAATCCCGGGCTCAATTCGGGCTTCATGATCCCGCAGGTGACGGCGGCCGCGCTCGTCTCCGAGAACAAGCAGCTCGCCCATCCGGCGAGCGTCGATTCGATTCCGACCTCCGCCAACCAGGAGGATCACGTCTCGATGGCGTGCCATGGCGCCCGGCGGCTGCTGGCCATGGCCAGGAACACCGGCCATGTCATCGGCATCGAGCTTCTGGCGGCCGCGCAGGGCTGCGACTTCCACGCGCCGCTGCGATCGAGCGAGGCGCTGGAGCGGGTGCGGGCGCTGCTGCGCGAATGGGTGCCGCGTCTCGACGACGATCGCTATCTCGCGCCGGACATGGCCGTCGCAACGGAGCTCGTCACGACCGGCAGGGTCGCGCAGACAGTGCGCGACGTTCCCCTCCCGGCCTGCGTCACGGACCGGAGCCTGTCATGACGATCCACAGCCGCATCGACAACGCCCGCCTCATCCGCGCGCCGCGCGGTGCCGAGATCACGGCCAAGAGCTGGCTGACCGAGGCGCCGCTCCGCATGCTCATGAACAACCTCGATCCGGAGGTCGCCGAGAAGCCGCACGAGCTCGTCGTCTACGGCGGCATCGGCCGCGCCGCGCGCGACTGGGACAGCTTCGATCGCATCGTCGCGTCCCTCAAGAGGCTCGACGGCGACGAGACGCTGCTCGTGCAATCCGGCAAGCCGGTCGGCATCTTCCGCACGCATGCCGACGCGCCGCGCGTGCTCATCGCCAATTCGAACCTCGTTCCCGGCTGGGCGACGTGGGAGCATTTCCACGAGCTCGATCGGCTCGGCCTCATGATGTACGGCCAGATGACCGCGGGCTCGTGGATCTATATCGGCTCGCAAGGCATCGTGCAGGGCACCTACGAGACCTTCGCCGAGGTCGGGCGGCGGCATTACGGCGGCGACCTCGCGGGCCGATGGATCCTGACCGGCGGCCTCGGCGGCATGGGCGGGGCGCAGCCGCTCGCGGCGACCATGGCCGGCGCTTCCCTGCTCGCGGTCGAGTGCCAGCCGAGCCGCATCGAGGCGCGGCTGCGCACCGGCTATCTCGACACGCAGGCGACGAGCCTCGACGAGGCGCTCGCGATCGTCGAGCGCGCAGGCCGGGAACGGAAGCCGGTATCGGTCGGCCTCCTCGGCAACGCCGCCGAGATTTTCCCCGACCTCGTGCGGCGCGGCGTCAGGCCCGACGTCGTCACCGATCAGACCTCGGCGCATGATCCGGTCAACGGTTATCTGCCGGCCGGCTGGACCCTCTCCGAATGGGAGGAGCGGCGCGAGCGCGATCCGCAAGGCACGATCGAGGCGGCGAAGCGCTCCATGGCCGTGCAGGTCGAGGCCATGCTCGCCTTTTGGCGGGGAGGCGTGCCGACGCTCGACTACGGCAACAACATCCGCCAGGTGGCGAAGGACGAGGGCTTCGAAAATGCCTTCGCCTTCCCGGGTTTCGTGCCGGCCTATATCCGCCCGCTGTTCTGCCGCGGCGTCGGCCCGTTCCGCTGGGTGGCGCTGTCCGGCGACCCGGACGACATCTACCGCACCGACGCCAAGGTGAAGGAGCTGATGCCCGACGACCGGCACCTGCACCACTGGCTCGACATGGCGCGGGAGCGGATCACGTTCCAGGGCCTGCCGGCGCGCATCTGCTGGGTCGGCCTCGGCGACCGCCACCGGCTCGGCCTCGCCTTCAACGAGATGGTCGCCTCGGGCGAGGTGAAGGCGCCGATCGTCATCGGCCGCGACCATCTCGACTCCGGATCGGTGGCAAGCCCGAACCGGGAGACCGAGGCCATGCGGGACGGCTCGGACGCGGTCTCCGACTGGCCGCTCCTGAACGCGCTCCTCAACTGCGCGTCCGGGGCGACCTGGGTCTCGATCCATCACGGCGGCGGCGTCGGCATGGGCTATTCGCAGCACGCCGGCATGGTCGTCGTCTGCGACGGCACGCACGAAGCGGCTCGGCGCGTCGGGCGGGTGCTGTGGAACGACCCGGCGTCGGGGGTCATGCGCCACGCGGACGCCGGCTACGAGGACGCCATCGCCTGCGCACGCAGGTTCGGCCTCGACCTGCCGAGCCTAGACTTGCCGGGCCTCCCCTGAGGCAGGTGCGCGTTGGTGTTTCCGACAAGACAAGTGGCAGGCT
>DASQLE010000689.1:0-6889 GCA_035630175.1 Beijerinckiaceae bacterium | reverse complement strand
CCGGCCCATTTCGGATCGGCGAGGCGCTCGGCGAACGCCGTGTCGTCGTAGACCCAGCCGATGCAGTTGCCCTGCACGAGCGCCGTCTCGGCCTCGGTCTGTCCCTTGAAGGAGACGAAATCGGCGCTGTATTTTTCGGCGACGGGCCGATTGTACCAGGCTCCCTGGATGCCGCACACCTTCTGCCCCTTGAGCTGTTCCCAGCTCTTCAGGCCGGCCTTCTTGTTGGCCAGGATGTTGACGCCGGAGGCGTAGTAGCTCGGCTCGAGGATGCCGACCACCTGACGCCGGTCGGGCTTGTCGTTCATGGTCGCGATCATGAGGTCGATCTTGCCCTGCTGCAGAAACTGCATGCGGTTCGACGAGACGACGGGCTCGAGCTCCAGCTTGACGCCGAGCTTGTCGGCAACGTCCTTCGCCATGTCGGGCTCGAAGCCGATGATGGCGCCGCTCGGATCGCGGAAGCCGAATGGCTTGTAGTCGGGCTTCGTGCCGACGACCAGCACACCGCGCTGCTTGATCTTGTCGAGCGTTTGAGCGGCGGCCGAAATGGCCGTGAGCGCAAGCGCGGCGAGGACGGCAAGACCGACCCCAACAAGCCGTTTCACCATCGGAACCTCCCACTGCCTCGCCATCGTGGCAATGCGGGGCAAGGCTAGCCGAGTGCCGTGCCGTTTCAAATAGCCAAGATGCGGAGAAACGATCAGTTGCGCGGGTCGCCGGCGATGACCTCGTAGCCATATTCCGCGGCGGCTCCCTCGAACCAGGACCAGAAGCTCATCGCCATGCTCCGGAAAACGGCCAGCTCATAGGTCGGCCCGTCGTCGAGCTGCCAGAGCTGCACGCCGATATGGGCGATCGCCGTCAGGGCGACATCGCCGGGGCGGAAGACCCGGGGATGCAGGTCGATGAGACAGCCCTTGGCGAGGACGTTGCGGACTTGCGAGCCCGAGAGCCGGAGGACGCCACGGGCGTCGCTCTGGTCCGAAACGGCCGCCACGCCGGCGAGCCTGGCCGCGATCTGCCGCATGAGCTCCGCGCTTGGGCTTGCGAGAAGCCATTGCTCCGGACCCGACCAGATCAGGTCGCCGTCCGACGCTCGTGCGACTTGCGCGGTTTTGGGCGGTTCGGCGCCGAGGGCTTCGAACAGGAGGCGGTCGAGCTCTGCCGAACGGGCGCGATGGCCGATGATGGTCGCGAGATGGAGGCCTTCGCGCGGAGACACCCGTACGCCGGGTTCGCCGCGATCGCAGCCTTGCCGGCCCGCGGCGATGACGCCGTCCCAGGCGCCCCGCGCGGCCCAGGGTCGGGGGAGCGCGTCAGACACGAAGCCGCTCCCCGGCGGGATCGACGAAGGCCGGATCGCAAATCTCGACCTCGACCTCGCCGTCGCGGACGGGGTCGACGGCGCGCACCCGCTCTCCGATCCGCTCGGGGCCGCGGCGCAGGAAGCCGAGGCCGAGCCAATGGCCGAGGGTCGGCGAGAAGGCGACGGAGGTCATATGGCCCTCATCGTTCGCGGCGCTCGCGGCCTTGCCGGGGGCAACAAAATGGGCGCCGGCGCGGAGACGCCGCGATGGGTCGACCGGCTTGAAGCCGATGAAGGTCGGGCGGTCCGGGTCCAGGAGCGCCGGCCGCGCCGCCATGGCTCGGCCGATGAAATCCTTCTTTGTCGACATCATGCGGCCGAGACCGAGATCGCGGGCCGTTGTCTGGCCGTTGATCTCGTTGCCCGCGACATGGCCCTTTTCGATCCGCATGACGCCGAGCGCCTCGGTGCCGTAAGGCGCGATGCCGAAAGGTTCTCCGGCCGTCATGATCGCGCGAATGGCGGCGTCGCCATAGGACGCCGGCGCGGCGAGCTCATAGGCGAGCTCGCCCGAGAAGGAGATCCGGAACAGCCGCGCCGGCAGGCCGTTCCCGACGGTGATCTCACGGGCGGCGAGATACGGAAACGCCTCATGCGACAGGTCGTGCTCCGGATCGACGACTCCGCGCAGAACCTCGCGCGAGCGTGGCCCGGCGATCGCGAACTGCGCCCATTGCTCGCTCACCGACACCATGCACACGTCGAGCTCCGGCCACAGCGCCTGATGGCAGAATTGGAGGTGCTGCATCACCTTGGCGGCGTTGGCGGTCGTGGTGGTCATCAGGAAATGAGCGTCGCCGAGACGCGAGGTCGTGCCGTCGTCCATGACGAAGCCGTCCTCGCGCAGCATGAGCCCGTAGCGCGCCTTGCCGACCGGCAGCGCCGTCCAGCCGTTGCAATAGACGCGGTCCAGGAACTCGGCGGCGTCGCCGCCCTGAATGTCGATCTTGCCGAGTGTCGACACGTCACAAACGCCGACGCTCGTGCGCACCGTCGTGACCTCGCGGTTGACCGTCGCAAGCCAATCGCTCTCGCTATGCCGAGGAAAATACTGCGCCCGCAGCCACAGCCCCGTCTCGACGAAGACGGCGCCCTGTTGTTCCGCCCAGGCGTGCGACGGCGTGAGCCGGGTCGGCCGGAACGCCTTGCCGCGGTGGTGACCGGCGAGAGCGCCGATCGCGACGGGCGTGTACGGCGGACGAAAAACGGTCGTGCCGACCTGCGGGATGGAGCGCCCCGTCAGTTTCGCCATGATGGCGAGGCCCGGAAGATTCGAGGTTTTGCCCTGATCGGTCGCCATGCCAAGGGTGGTGTAGCGCTTCAGGTGTTCCACGGGGCGGAAGCCCTCGCGATGCGCCAGCTCTACATCGCTGTCGGTGACGTCGTTCTGGAAATCGACGAAAGCCTTGCCCTTCGAGCCTCCAACCCGCCACACGGGCGCCACCGCGACGCTTTCCGGATCGGTCGCCGCATGGCCGACCGGTGCACCTTCGAATCCGCAATCGGAACCGGCTGCCAAGCCGAGGCGCGCGCCGTCCGCCAGCGCCTCGCCGAGCGACAGCCGCCCTGCGGCCGCGCCCGCGACGCTGAGGCCCGGCGGCAGCGTTCCGGGCACGAAGGCTTGTCGAGCCTCGTCCCAGGCCGGCCGGCCGCCGAGGTGGCAGGTGAGATGGATCGCCGGGTTCCAGCCGTTCGAGAGCGCGAGAAGGTCGCATTCGATGCGCTCGCGATGTCCGGACGGGTCGGTGACATCGATCGCTTTCAGCCCGTGGGCGCCATGCGTCGCCACCACTCGCCCCCCCGCGACAAGACGTGCGCCGGCCTGCCGGGCCATGGTCGCCAGCGCAGGATCGATGTCGGAGCGGCAATCGATGACCGCGGCGACCAGCACTCCGGCTCTCGCGAGATCCGCGACGGTGCGCCATCCGTCATCGCCTGCGGTGAAGATTGCGGCCCGGCGCCCCGGCGCGACGCCGAAGCGGTTGATGTAGGTCCGCACCGCTCCCGCAAGCATGACGCCCGGCCGGTCGTTGCCGCTGAAGACGATCGGCCGCTCGGTCGAGCCGGCGGCGAGAACCGCGCGCTTGGCCACGATGCGCCAAGCGCGCTGCCGCGGCTCGTGCTGCGGCGGAACGGGCATGTGATCGTTGACGCGTTCGAGCGCGCCGAAGGTACCGTGATCATAGACGCCGAACACGGTCGTCCGGCGCATGACGCGGACCTCGGGCAGGCTTTCCAGCTCGGCGATCGTCGCGTGCAGCCACTCCTCGGCGCCGCGGCCGTCGATCGCGCGCCGCTCGGCCAGAAGGCGCCCGCCGAGGCAAAAGTCCTCGTCGCACAGGATGATGCGCGCGCCGGTGCGTGCGGCGCCGAGCGCGGCCGAGAGGCCGGCCGGCCCGCCCCCGATGACGAGCACGTCGCAGAAGGCGATGGCCTTCTCGTAATGGTCCGGATCCTCGTCGGATGCGGCTCTGCCGAGCCCTGCGGCGCGCCGGATGAGGGGCTCGTAGAGCTTTTCCCAAAAGCTCGCCGGCCACATGAAGGTCTTGTAATAGAATCCGGCTCGCAGCAGCGGCGACAGCGGCGCGCTGACCGAGAGCAGGTCGAAGGCCAGCGACGGCCAGCGATTCTGGCTCGCGGCTTCGAGGCCTTCGTAGAGCTCGGCGATGGTTGCCCGCGTGTTGGGCTCGCGGCGAGCTCCCGTTCGCAGCTCGACGAGCGCATTCGGCTCTTCGCAACCGGCGGAGAGCACCCCGCGCGGCCGATGATATTTGAACGACCGCGCCACGAAGCGCACGCCGTTGGCGAGCAGCGCGGAGGCGAGCGTATCCCCTGCAAAGCCGAGGTGATCCTTGCCGTCGAAACGAAAGCGCAAGGGCTGCGAGCGGTCGATGGCGCCGCCGGTGGCGAGCCGGAACGGCTGCACGGCGCGGCGCGCATCCTTGATGGAGACGAAGGGCGTCACGCGGCCTCGCCTTTCCGCCGGCGCAGCGCGACGTCGCGCGCCGGCTCGGCCTCCTCGATCGCGTGAGTACGCGTGTCGCGCACCACCACGAGCCAGGCATGACAGCCGGCAGAATGATACCAGAACTCGCGGTGAGGTCCTGCGGGGTTGTCGCGCACGTAGACGTAATCGATCATCGCATCCGCGTTCGCATCCGATCCTTCGGGACGAACCTTGCTGGCATCGCCGAGATAGGTGAATTCCTGCACGTCGCGCTCACCGCAATAGGGGCATCGGATGCGCATGGGCTGTTCTCAGTGCAGATTCGGTTGTGCGCCCACGCCCTTCTCGTCGATGAGATGGCCGGTGGCGAAGCGGTCGAGGCGGTAGGCGGCGCTGAACGGATGCGGCTCTCCCCGCGCGATGGTGTGGGCGAAGCACCAGCCCGAGGCCGGCGTCGCCTTGAAGCCGCCGTAACACCAGCCGGCGTTGAGATAGAGCCCCTCGATCGGCGTGCCGTCGATGATGGGCGAGCCGTCCATCGACATGTCCATGACGCCGCCCCAGTGCCGCAGCACGCGCAGGCGGCCCAGGCCCGGCCAAATCGCCATGGCGGATTCCATGACATCCTCGATGACGGGCAGGTTGCCGCGCTGGGCGTAGGAGTTGTAGCCGTCGATATCGCCGCCGAAGACGAGCCCGCCCTTGTCTGACTGGCTGACGTAGAAGTGGCCGGCGCCGAAGGTCACGACCGTGTCGATCAGCGGCTTCACGCCTTCCGTCACGAAGGCCTGGAGCACGTGGCTTTCGATCGGCAGCCGCAAGCCTGCCATGGCGGCAAGCCGCGACGTGTTGCCGGCGACGGCGAGGCCGACCTTGTTGGCGCGGATGAAGCCGCGCGCGGTCTCGACGCCTCTCACGCGCCCCTGCTCGGTGCGGATACCGGTGACCTCGCAGTTCTGCAGGAGATCAACGCCGCGCGCGTCGGCCGCCCGTGCATAGCCCCAGGCCACCGCATCGTGGCGCACGGTGCCGCCGCGCCGCTGCAGGAGGCCGCCCTGAACGGGGAAGCGCCCATTCGCGAAATCGAGGAACGGCGCCATCGCCCGCACTTGCTCACGGTCGAGGAGCTCGGCATCGACGCCGTGAAGGCGCATGGCGTTGCCGCGGCGGGCGAAGGCGTCGCGCTGCGCGTCCGAGTGATAAAGGTTGAGGACGCCGCGCTGGCTGACCATGGCGTTGTAGTTGATGTCCTGCTCCAGCCCCTCCCAGAGCTTCATCGACCATTCGTAGAAGGGGATGTTGCCGGGGAGGAGGTAGTTGGAGCGCACGATGGTGGTATTGCGGCCGACATTGCCGGAGCCGAGATAGCCCTTCTCCACCACGGCGACGTTCGTCAGCCCGTGCTCCTTCGCCAAATAATAGGCGGTGGCGAGGCCGTGGCCGCCGCCGCCGACGATGACGATGTCGTAGGCGGCCTTCGGCTCGGCTTCGCGCCAGACGGGCATCCAATGCTTGTTGCCGCGCAGGGCGTGAGCGACGAGCCCGAAGACTGAGTAGTTCATCATGCGGGGCCTCGATCGCGCACGCTTGTCGCACCTATGAAGGATGGAGACGGGCGCTGGAAGACATCGCTCAGGCATTAGCCGCTCTCATGCAAAGAAGCGACAGGCCCCTGTCGGAAAACGACATCGCTTCCGATCGGAGCCGCGCTTCTTCGTGTCGCAATCAGAGCCGCCTGTGTCGGATTTCCGCCGATCATCGCCGATGCTTTCATCGAATGATCCCCATCGCGAGGTTGATACCGCGCGGCGATGCTCCTCCGCGTCCCTACAAGGAACCAGCGACGATGGCGAAGAACGGCTTGCTCGAGCGGCTTGCGGCGGGGCCCGTCATCTGCGCCGAAGGCTACCTGTTCGAGCTGGAGCGCCGCGGCTATCTGCAGGCGGGCGCCTATGTGCCCGAGGTCGTGCTCGATTTCCCAGAGCAGGTCGAGAACCTGCATCGCGATTTTCTGAGAGCCGGCTCCGACGTTATCGAGGCGTTCACCTATTATGCGCATCGCGAAAAGCTCCGTCTCATCGGGCGCGAGAACGATCTCGAGCCCATGAACCGCCAGGCGCTCGCCATCGCCAAGAAGGTCGCGGCGGAAGGCGACGCGCTCGTCGCCGGCAACATCTGCAATACCAACGTGTTCAAGGCGGGCGACGCCGACGCGGCGCGGCAGGTGCGGGCGATGTATGAGGAGCAGGTCGGCTGGGCTACCGACGCCGGCGTCGATTTCATCATCGCCGAGACGATCTCCTGGCTGGGCGAGGCGGAGATCGCTCTCGACGTCATCAGGCGGACGAAGCTGCCGGCGGTCGTCACCTTCGCTCTGCACAAGGAAGGCAAGCTGCGCGACGGCTTCGGGCCGGGCGAGGCGGCGAAGCGGATCGAGGATCTCGGCGCCGACGTGGTCGGGCTCAACTGCATCCGCGGCGCGCGCACCATGATGCCGTTCGTGGAGGAGATCCGTGCCGCGGTCTCGATCCACGTCGCCGCGCTGCCCGTCCCTTACCGCACGACGACGGCCG
>DASQLE010000688.1:0-3752 GCA_035630175.1 Beijerinckiaceae bacterium | reverse complement strand
GCCTCGAAGGCGCGCGCCGCCCGCTCGTCCTCCGCCAGCCAGACCGCGAAGACCGGCTTGTGACGCCCTCCCCTCGCCCGACTTGCCGACACCGTCGCGACGACAGCCACCGCCGCCGCGGCAGCGCTCGCCAGGGCGGTCGGCACGTTGAGCGCGAGCACCGCGTCGTTGGCGGGATCCGCCAGGAGCGCTGCCAGCGCAACCGCGTAGCGCTCGGGACCGGCATCGCCGATGATGTCGACCGGATTGCCGCGCGACCAGGTCGGCGGCAGGACACGGTCGAGCTCGGCGACCGTCGCCTTCGACAGGCCGGCGAGCGTGCCACCCCAATCGGCGAGCCGGTCGACGGCGAGCACGCCGAGGCCGCCGCCGTTGGTGACGACCGCCAGGCGCTGGCCGGCGAAGGGCTTTTGCCGGCCGAGCGTCTCGGCAGCGGCAAACAATTCGTCGAGGTCGAGAACACGCAGCAGACCGGCGCGCCGGAAAGCCGCATCGTAGACCGCGTCGGTTCCGGCAAGGGCGCCGGTATGCGTGGCCGCCGCGCGCGCTCCCTGTTCATGGCGGCCCGATTTGATGACGACGACCGGCTTGACGCGGGCGGCGGCCCGCGCGGCCGACATGAATTTCTGCGCTCCGCCGATCGACTCGACATAGAGCAGAATGGCGCGGGTCGTCCGGTCGGCGGCGAAATGATCGAGGCAGTCGGCGAAATCGACATCCGCCCCATCGCCCAGGGAGACGGCCGCCGACAGGCCGACGCGGCGGCGCGTGGACCATTCGACGAGCGCGGCGGCGACCGCGCCGGATTGCGACACGAGGGCGAGGTCGCCCGGCGCGGGGGCGTGCGCGGCGAAGCTAGCATTGAGCCGCGCATGCGGCGCCATCACGCCGAGGCAATTGGGCCCGACCAGCCGGAGGCCGTGCCGCCGCGCCGCGAGGCGCACCGTCTCGGCCGCCGATCCGGATCCATGACCGAGCCCGGCCGTCATAACGAGCGCGGCGGCCGCTCCCTTGGCGCCCGCCGCTTCGATCACGGCCGGCACGGTCGCGGCCGGCGATGCGACGATCACGAGGTCGGGCGCGCCCGCGAGACCGTCGAGGCTCGCGGCCGCGCGCTGCCCGCTGATCACGGACGCGCGCGGATTGACGAGGTCGATGCGGCCGGGAAAGCCCGCCGCGCGCAGGTTGCGCAGGACGGCAAGGCCGACCGAACCTTCGCGGTCGCTCGCCCCGACAAGCGCGACGGAGGATGGCGCGAACAGCTTGTCGAGACGGTACGTGGACATAACGGGTGCTCGGCGTTGTCCCTGTGTCGTCGTGGAGAGAACGAAGCCGTGCCGACAAGGTTACAACGGCGACGAGGACGGGAGTGAAGCCGGCGTGCCCTAATCGGCCAGCACGCGCGTCGGCGGGAAGATGATCTCGACGAGGGTGCCCTCGTTCGGAGCGCTGGTGATGTGCAGCCGGGCGCGGTTCGCTTCAACGAGCGCCTTGGTCAAAGGCAGGCCGAGGCCGCTGCCGCTGCCCTTGCGGGCGGTCGCGAGCTGGCGCAGCGGCTCGAGCGCCGCCTCGATGTCCTGCTCGGTCATGCCGATGCCGGTGTCGCGCACCCGCACGACGACCTCGCCGGCATCCGTCCAGGCCGTCGAGACGATCACCTGGCCGCCGGCTGCGGTGAACTTGACCGCGTTCGACACGACGTTGACGACGATCTGGCGCACGGAGCGCTCGTCGGCGACCACGGGCGGCAGCTTCGCGGCGAAGCTGGTGCGGACGACGATGCGATCGCGCGCCGCCTGTTGCAACAGGGCGTTGACGCTCGCCGCGACGACGTCGTTGAGGCTGACGCCGGTGAAGGACAGCTCCATGCGCCCGGCCTCGATCTCGGCGAGATCGAGAAGATCGCCGACGAGAGCGAGGACCCGGCGCCCGGATTCGTGGATGTCCTTGAGGTAGTCGCGATAGCGCTCGTTGCCGAGCCGGCCGAAGCGCTCCTCCAGCATGACCTCGGCGAAGCCGATGATGGCGTTCAGGGGCGTGCGCACCTCATGGCTCACCTTGGCCAGGAAGTCGGACCTCCCGGCATTCGCTTCCTCGGCGGCGCGCTTGGCGGCGAGGAGCTCGGCCTCGGCCTTCTTGAGCGCCGTGATGTCGCGCAGCACCGCGCAGGATTTGCGCTCCGCCTCGCCGCCGGTGCGCCCGACCGTCATGAAAAGCGGGATGGTGCCGCCCTGCCGCACGCGGCCGCGCACCTCGCGCCCGTCATTGAGGAGGCTCGTCACGCCGCCGCCCTGAACGCTGTCGAGGTAGTCGCGCGCAACCTCATGGCTTTCGCGGGACAGCAGCACCGTCAGGCTTTCCCCGGCGACCTCGCGCTGGTCGTAGCCGAACAGCGCCTCGGCCGAGCGATTGAGCGACAGGATCCGCCCGCGCCCGTCCAGCATGATGACGCCGTCGGTGGCCGTGTCGAGGACGGAGCTCAATTCGCTGAGGCGCGCATCGCTGGCCAGCCGGTCGAGCTCGAGCGCCTGCAAGCGTTGCACCGGGTCGTGATCGCCGAGCGGACGAACGACGAAAGCGCTCGCCGGCGAACCCTCCCATGAAACGCTCGCGACCGTGACGTCGACGGCAACGCTTTCCTTGGCGTCCGTCGAGAGGATGGCGACCTGCGCGGTTGAGTCGGAACGGACGAGGCCGGGCGAGCGCCCGGGGAACAGGCGCCCGAGGCCGCCGTCCTCGGCGAGGGCGGCGAGCGTGCCGTGCCCCGAGAGATCGAGCAGGAAGCGGTTGGCGAAGAGCGGCGCGTCGCCCCGGCACACGAGCAGGCCGAACGGCAAGCTGTCGAGGATGCCGGCGGCCTGCGCGTGAGCCACTTCGTAGGCCGGGACGATCTCGGCCCGCCGGCGGTCCGGTTGGCCCGCATTCTCGCCGTCGCCGAAGCGCGCCCCGAGAGCGCGCGCGATCTCCCGGAAGGCGGCGCGCTCTCCTGCGGAGAGATGCGGCAAGGACCGAGGCTCCGGCGGACGGGGCGCGCGTTGGGCCGGCGCGGTCTCCGCCGGGCGCTCCGACGAGGCTTGGCCCTCGTCGATCTCAAGGGTTTCGATGCGATGCGGTGTCGGCTCCGTCGCGACAGCGGGCGCCTGCACGGGCTCCTGCGGCGGCTCGGCTGCGGCATCGGTGCGGCACAAGCCGAAACCGCGGAAACCTTGAAAGGCGCGGTTGCGGTCGAAAACCGGCGATCCGGCGAGATCGACCGCAACAGCGCGATCGGTGCCGGCCACCCGCCAGCGAACGGTCGCGCCGCTCCAGGTCTTGCCGCCGGCGAGCGCCTTCGACACGGCCCCGTCCGGATCGTGGACCAGTTCCGTCGCAACCTCGTCCCAGGTGCGGCCGACGATCGCCGCGCCGGCACGGCCGACCACCTCCGCGAGCGCGTCCGAGCGCTCGGTGAAGCGGCCGGACGCATCCATGTGCCAGAGGAAGCGGACGGTCCCATGCGGCCGCGACGCGAGCGGCGCCGGCTCCGCCCTCGGGATCGGCCCGGCGGCCTCGGCGTCGGCCACCGGCAGAGTGGTCGCGACGCCCGCCTCGTCGGCACCGGAGCCGGCTGGGCCGGCACGCACGGGCGCCGGTAGCGGGCCGACGATCGCCGTCACCAGCGCCCCTTCGCCTGACGGCAGCGTGACACGGCGGCAGGCGCAGGTCAGCGGCGGCGTCAGGCGGCTGCGATCGAAACGGAGCCGCTCCAGCCT
>DASQLE010000687.1:0-3773 GCA_035630175.1 Beijerinckiaceae bacterium | reverse complement strand
CCGGCCCCCAAACGCCCCAGCAGCGCCACGGCCGCGGCAGGCGCTCGAACCTTCGCCCCGGCGATGAAGTAGACGAAGCAATCGCGCGGCTTGCCGTGCGCCGCTCCGGGCGGCCCGACGCGCGGCAAGTCGTCCGGCTCGCCGCCGCCGGCCCAGACGCCGACGCGGCGCGCCCACAGATCGAGCGCCTCCGCCGAGTATCCCGTCGACTCGTCCTCGGCGCAGCGCTGCAGGCGGGCGTAGACGAAGTCGCCGGTCGTGTCGGCGATGGCCGGGAACTTGTCGGCATCCGCGTAGACCACGGGCACCCCGTGGCGCCGCAGGAGGGCGATGAAGGCGGGCGCGCAGAAACTGTCGTGGCGCACCTCGACGGCATGCCGAAGGGCGCGTCCGTCGGCCTCCCGCGGCAGCAGCGCGAGGAAGGCCGAAAAATCCTCCTCGTCGAACCGTTTGGTCGGCGCGAACTGCCACAGGATGGGGCCGAGCTTGGCCCCGAGTTCCGTGATGCCGCTTTCGACGAAGCGGGCGACCGACGCACCCGCTTCGGCGAGGCGCGTGCGATTGGTCGCGTAGCGCGGACCCTTCAGCGAGAACACGAAGCCGTCCGGTGCCTCGGCCGCCCATTTGCGGAAGGTCTGCGGCGTCTGCGTGCGGTAGAAGGTGCCGTTGACCTCGATCGAGGTGAGCCGCTCCGCGGCATAGGCGAGCTCGCGCGCCCGCGCCAAACCGGCCGGGTAGAAGGTCCCGCACCACGGCTCGAAGGTCCAGCCGCCGATGCCGACGCCGATCATGCCGGCCGCCCTTTTTCCAACACTCTTCGCATGTTAACCCCTTCCAGCACGGAACACCGCCCCGAGCAAATACCCGATCCGCGGACGACCTGATGACCCGACGTCTACCTTTGGCCGCCGGCCTCGCCTGCCTCGCGCTCGGCGCGGCGCCGGCCCTTGCCGACAAGATCAAGAACCCGACCGCCGTCTTCTCGGGGCTCGACAAGATCACCGGCCGCATCATCTCGTTCGAGGTCTCGGTCGACGAGACGGTGCAGTTCGGCGCCCTGCAGCTGACGCCCAAGATGTGCTACACGCGCCCGCCCACCGAGAACCAGAACACGAGCGGCTTCGTCGAGGTGGACGAGGTCACCCTCGACAACAAGTACCGGCGCATCTTCAACGGCTGGATGTTCGCCTCGAGCCCGGGCCTGCACGGCATCGAGCACGCCATCTACGACGTCTGGCTGACCGACTGCAAAGGCGGCACCGAAGTCATCGCCGAAACCAAGGAAGTCGACGACACGCCGGCGACGGCTCGTGGGGAGCGCGGGCGCCGTCAGGCGCGACCGGCGCCGCAGCCGGGCGACGTCGCCAGCGATCCGTCGGGCCGCCTCGACATCGCGCCTCCCCGTGGCGTGCCGGTGCAGCCGGCCCAGCAGCCGACCCGGCGTTTCTATCCCACCAACCAGCCGGCCCAGCCGAGCGGGGGCAATTTCTTCCAGAACATCTTTGGCGGGCGCTAGAGCACGCACAAACGTGATCGATTACACGAATTGAGCAGGCTCTAAGCTCTCGGCTCGCTGAGAATGCGCGCCACCTCCGCGCCCGGCATGGCCGTCTCGCACGGCCAACCGCACCAGTCGGCGGGCGAGTCGATGGCCTCGCGCAGCAGGCGCTTGTAGATCCGGCGCGGCACCTCGATCGCCCCGAACTGGAGGAGGTGCTCGGTCACGAACTGGGTGTCGAGCAGCCGGAAGCCGCCCCGCAGCAGGCGCGCCACCAAATGCGCGAGCGCCACCTTCGAGGCGTCGCGTTCGCGGTGGAACATGCTCTCGCCGAAGAAGGCGGCGCCGAGCGTCACCCCGTAGAGACCGCCGACGAGCCGGCCGTCCCGATACACCTCGACCGTGTGGCAATGGCCGAGGTCGAACAACTCGCCGTAAAGCCTGCGGATGCGGGTGTTGATCCAGGTCTTGTCGCGGTCGCGGCCCGGCTCGGCGCAACCGGCGATGACGGCGTCGAAGTCCCGGTCGACCCGCACCTCGAACGCGTCGGCGCGCAGGGTGCGGGCAAGGCGCCGCGCCATGTGAAAGCCGTCGAGCGGGATGATGCCGCGCTCCTGCGGCTCGACCCAGAACAGGCTCGGATCATCCGCGTCCTCCGCCATCGGGAAGATACCGGCGGCGTAGGCCTTCAGCAGGATGTCGGGCGTGATCTCGATGCGGCCGCCGTGCATGGGAGCAGCTTACAACATCCCTCCCTGCGAGGGGAGGGCGGACTCGGACGCGAAGCAGCCGAGCCGGGTCGGGCGGTAGCGCCAACGTCGGGACGTTGGCCACGCCCTGGGCGGCTTGCGCCCACTCGGCCCTCCCCTCGCGGGGAGGGATCACCGTCACGCTTCCTCGATGCCGCCGGTCTTGAGGAAGGTTTCCAGCCAGTGGATGTCGTACAGCCCGTTCTGGATGTCCGGAGTGCGGACCAGGGTGCGGAACAGGGGCAGGGTGGTGTCGATGCCGTCGACGACGAACTCGTCGAGCGAGCGGCGCAGGCGCATCAGGCATTCGTTGCGGGTGCGGCCGTGCACGATCAGCTTGCCGACGAGGGAATCGTAATGCGGCGGGATGCGGTAGCCCTGGTAGACGGCGGAATCGACGCGCACCCCGAGCCCGCCCGGCGGGTGGAAATAGGTGATCAGCCCCGGCGAGGCCCGGAAGGTGGCGGGATGCTCGGCATTGACCCGGCACTCGATGGCATGGCCTTCGATGGTGACGCCCGACTGCTGGACGGGGAGAGGCGAGCCTGCAGCGACCCGGATCTGCTCGTTGACGAGGTCGATGCCGGTGATCATCTCGGTGACCGGATGCTCGACCTGGATGCGGGTGTTCATCTCGATGAAGTAGAACTCGCCGTTCTCGTAGAGGAACTCGACCGTGCCGGCGCCGGCGTAGCCGAGCTCCCGCATGGCGGCCCCGACGATGCCGCCGATCCGCTCGCGCTCAGCAGCGTTGAGGGCCGGGGAGGGGCCTTCCTCCCAGACCTTCTGGTGGCGCCGCTGCAGGGAGCAGTCCCGCTCACCGAGATGGATGGCGTCGCCGCGTCCGTCGCCGAGCACCTGGATCTCGATGTGGCGCGGCTTCTCGAGATACTTTTCCAGATAGACGGCCTCGTCGCCGAAGGCGGCCTTGGCCTCGGTGCGGGCGGTGGCGAGCGCATGCGCGAGGTCGTCTTCCGTGCGCGCCACCTTCATGCCGCGCCCGCCGCCGCCGGCCGCCGCCTTGATGAGGACGGGGTAGCCGATCTCGGCGGCGATGCGCTTGGCATCCGCTTCGTCGGAGACGCCGCCCTCCGAGCCCGGCACGCACGGGATGCCGAGGCGCTTGGCCGTGCGCTTCGCCTCGATCTTGTCGCCCATGGTGCGGATATGCTCGGCTTTGGGGCCGATGAAGGCGATGCCGTGGTCGTTCAGCACCTCTGCGAAACGGGCATTCTCCGACAGGAAGCCGTAGCCCGGATGGATGGCGTCGGCGCCGGTGATCTCGCACGCGGCGATCAGGGCCGGGATGTTGAGGTAGCTGTCGCGCGCCGGCGGCGGCCCGATGCAGACGCTCTCGTCGGCGAGGCGCACGTGCATGGCGCTCCGGTCGGCCTCGGAGTGCACCGCCACGGTGGCGATGCCCATCTCCTTGCAGGCGCGGTGGATGCGGAGCGCGATCTCGCCCCGGTTGGCGATCAGGATCTTGTCGAACATCGCACCTACTCGATGACGAGCAGCGGCTCGCC
>DASQLE010000686.1:0-4110 GCA_035630175.1 Beijerinckiaceae bacterium | reverse complement strand
AGCCCCTGCTTGGCCATGGCGTGGCCCGGCTGCACGGTCATGGCGCGCTGATAGCTTTCGATCGCTTCCGGACGCTTGCCGGACCGCTCCAGGGCGACGCCGCGCCAGGCCCAGGACTCGGCGTCCTTGGTATTGATGTTGAGCGCTGCGTTGAAATCTTCGATCGCCTTGTCGAACTGGCTCGTCTGCACGAGGCTCTGCCCGCGCCCCGCGTAAGGGGCGGCGGCGAAGGGATTGCGGTCGATGGCGGCGTCGAAATCGAGGACCGCCTTTTGATGCTGCCCCATGCGCTGGTAGACGAGCCCGCGGGCATGCAGCGCCTCGGCCGATTCCGGCGTCAGCCGGATCGCCTGCGACAGGTCGGCGAGCGCGTCCGGGAAGTTGCCCTGCACGCGCAGCAGGTTGGCGCGGCCGAGATAGGCCGGGCCATAATTCGGATCGGACGCGACGGCGCGGCTGAAATCGGACAACGCCACGTCGTTGCGGTTGCTCTGGCGGTTGGCGAGGCCGCGGTTGGTGTAGGCGGGCGCGTAGTTCGGGTCGATCTGCACGGCGCGGTCGAAATCGGCGATGGCGTCGCTGTAGCGGCCGACCTTGGCATAGGCGGCGCCGCGCGTGTTGTAGGCGCTCGGATCGCTCGGATTGCGCTGGATCACCTCGGACAAGGAGCCGATATTGGCGCTTGTCGTCTCCTTGCTCTCCTCCTCAAGGACGGCGATCTGGGCCGAGGGGCCGACGCTGCGGGAGACGGTATCGCAGCCCGCCAGGGCGACGCAGAGCGGTAGGGCGGCGAGGGAAACGAACCGCAAGATCCTCATCGAGATCATCCTCGTCTCCAAACTACCCGCCCGGCGGTCGGCTGCCGCGTCATTTCCAAGGATCGACACATGAACGGCGCTCTTGTGAACGGCGCTCTTGGCGAAAAGGAGGCCGCTCGGCCAATATGCACCGGCATCGGTAAAGGTGCAGTTAGACGTCGGGCCCCGACCGTCCGGCGCGCCGGCTTCGACAGAACGGTCCCGTCGCTCCCGCGAAAAGCTCAGCGCGGCCTAGCCTGAGGCAACGGCTTCGGTTTGGAGGGCAGCAGCCCCTCGCGCTGCATCTTCTTGCGGATGAGCTTGCGGGCGCGGCGCACCGCCTCCGCCTTCTCGCGGGCCTTCTTCTCGGACGGCTTCTCGTAATGCCCGCGGAGCTTCATCTCCCGAAAGATGCCTTCGCGCTGCATCTTCTTCTTCAAGGCGCGGAGCGCCTGATCGACGTTGTTTTCCCGGACGAGAACCTGCACGCGCTGCCTTCCTCAGATGCTGGTTTTCATGACAATCAGATGCGGGCGCACGCGGAGCGCCTCGAACCGTGGCGGCGGAATAGCAGAATCGGCTCTTTCTGTCCACAGCCGCGCTTGCCGGCGCATGGGTTCCCGCAACGGCTGGGAGGGTCATCCATGCTGGCGGAAGGGCCTCCGGATCGACCCCGCGGGGCCGACCGATGGCGCCCTGGTCGGCCGACGTCAAGCCGCGTCCGGCGAGATCCGCGTCACGTGGCCCATCTTGCGGCCGGGGCGGGCTTCTCCTTTGCCGTAGAGATGGAGGTGAGCCTCGGGGTCGGCGAGGAGCGCGGCCCATTCGTCCGTATCGTCGCCGATCAGGTTGCGCATCTCGACGTCGCCGAGGCGGCGCGCCGAGCCGAGCGGCCAGCCGCAGATGGCGCGCACATGCTGCGCGAATTGCGACGTCGCCGCCCCTTCGATCGTCCAATGGCCGGAATTGTGCACGCGCGGGGCGATCTCGTTGACGACGACCCGTTCCGCGCCTCCCTCTCTGACGAGGAACATCTCGACCGTCAGCACGCCGACATAGCCGAGGGCCTCGGCGATGCGCCGCGCGATGCCGAGCGCCTCGGTCTCCGCCGTCGCGGAAATGCCGGACGGCACGCGGGTGACGTCGAGGATGTGCTGGCGGTGGGTGTTGGCGCAGGCGTCATAGGCCGCGAAGCCGCCGTCCGCCGTGCGCGCGGCCACCACCGAGATCTCCCGCTCGAAGGCGACGAAACCTTCCAGGAGGCAGGGGGCGTGGTGCATGGCGCTCCAGATCGCATCGACATCGGCGTCCGGACCGATCATCGCCTGGCCCTTGCCATCGTAGCCGAAGCGGCGCGTCTTCAGCACCGCCGGCCGGCCGATCACGTCGAGCGCGCGGCGCAGCTCGTCGGCGTCGGCCACGGCCCGGAAAGGCGCGGTGGCGATTCCGAGCCCGGCCACGAAGGTCTTTTCCGACAGGCGGTCCTGGGCGGTCGCAAGGGCGTCCGCATCCGGAAACAAGGGCGCCAGGGAGCCGACGATCTCGGCGGTCCGGCGCGGCACGTTCTCGAACTCGTAGGTGACGACGTCGCAGCCCTTGGCGAACCGGATCAGGGCGGCCTCGTCCTCGTAGGGCGCGCAGGTGCGCTCCGTCGCAACGTCGAAGGCTGGGCTGTCCGCCTCGGGCGTGTAGACGTGCGCTTTGAGGCCGTATTCGGCGGCGGCGAGGGCCAGCATGCGGCCGAGTTGGCCTCCGCCGAGGATGCCGACCGTCGCGCCGGGGCGGATCACGGCAGCATCATCCTTGCGGCCGCTCGGCGACGGTCTCGGTCTGGCGGCGACGCCATGCTTCGAGCCGCTCCGACAGGGCCGCGTCGTCGAGGGCCAGAACAGCGGCCGCGAGAAGAGCTGCGTTGACGGCGCCGGCGCGGCCGATCGCCAGGGTGCCGACCGGGATGCCGGCCGGCATCTGCACGATCGACAGGAGGCTGTCCTGTCCTGACAAAGCCTTCGTCTCGATCGGCACGCCGAAGACGGGAAGGGTGGTCATGGACGCGGTCATGCCGGGCAGGTGCGCGGCGCCGCCGGCCCCGGCGATGATCACCCGGAAACCGTCCGCCTTGGCGGATTTGGCGAAGGCATAGAGCCGATCCGGGGTGCGGTGCGCCGAGACGATGCGCGTCTCCTGGCCGACCCCGAGCGCATCCAGCGTCTCGGCCGCATGACGCATCGTCTCCCAGTCCGACTGGCTGCCCATGATGATCGCCACGGGCGGCGTTCGTGCGGTCATGTCCGCTTCCCAAGCCCCCGCGCGGGGCCGAAGGGCGGGCATAGCCAAGCCTCGCCCGACCGGCAAGCTGCATCGCTACGGCGCCCGGCCGAGAGCTTGCGCAGGGGCGCCATGCTCGACCTCTCGACAGCCACGACGTTTCACGAGGCCCGGGCGACGCAATCAAGCAGCTCGGGCGAGGCAATCAAACGGATGGCGATTTATGATAATCGTCCCGCATGGACGAACCCCGCTCCCCGCCAAGCGAGGAGGCCGAACTGCAGGATCTGCGCGACCGGGTCGAACGGCTGATCGCCGCCCTCGACGCGGCGCGCGCGCAGGCGGCGCAGCTCGAGGCGTTGGCGCATGAGGACGCCTTGACCGGCATCCTCAACCGGCGCGGTTTTCTGCGCGACCTGACGCGGGCGCTCGCCTACGGCTCGCGCTACAACGCACCGGCGGGCCTGCTGATCTGCGACCTCGACGCCTTCAAGCTGATCAACGACCGCTACGGCCATCCGGTCGGCGACCGCGCCCTGCGCCATGCGGCCGACCTTCTGCGCGCGCATATCCGCACCTCCGATTCGGTCGGGCGCCTCGGCGGCGACGAGTTCGCGCTCGTCATCTGGCAGGTCGACACGGCGCAGGCCGAGCACAAGGCGCGGGCGATCGAGGCCCTGATCGCCGCCGAGCCGCTGGCGCTGGACAGGGACTCGCTGCGGCTCGGCGCGTCGGTCGGTTTCACGCTTCTGCGCGCCGACGACGGTCCCGACGATGCCCTCGCCCGGGCCGACCGGGCCATGTACGCCCGCAAGGCGGAGCGAGGCGCCCGCTAGATATGCGTGATCGATTCCAAAGAGTTGAACCAAAGAGTTGAGCATGGCCGGCATCATGCCTTCAGTATCGCGTCCTACGCGATGATGTCGGGCGTGAGCTGGTCTTCGAGGAAGCCGATGCGGTCCTTAAGGATGAGCTTGCGCTTCTTGAGGCGCTGGATCTGCAGCTGATCGCCGGCCACCATGCGCTCCAGCGCCTCGATGGCGGT
>DASQLE010000685.1:0-6558 GCA_035630175.1 Beijerinckiaceae bacterium | reverse complement strand
CAGGTCGTTGATCTTGAGGCACTCGGCGGCGAGCTGCTCCTCCGTGCAGAACACGTGCGCGTCGTCCTGCGTGAAGGCGCGGACGCGCATCAGCCCGTGCAGGGCGCCGGACGGCTCGTAGCGCGACACGGCGCCGAACTCGGCCAGCCGCAGCGGCAGGTCGCGATACGATTTGAGGCCGTGCTTGAAGATCTGCACGTGGCCGGGACAGTTCATCGGCTTGATGGCGAAGACGCGCTCGTCCTCGGTCTTGGTGACGAACATGTTCTCCCGGTACCATTCCCAATGGCCCGAGGTCTCCCACAGGGCCTTGTCGAGAATCTGGGGGGCGTTGACCTCCTGGTAGTCGCCCTTCAGCCGCCGGCGCATATAGGCGACGAGCTCCTGGAACAGGGTCCAGCCCTTGGGGTGCCAGAAGACGACGCCCGGCCCCTCCTCCTGGAAGTGGAACAGGTCCATCTCGCGCCCGAGGCGGCGATGGTCGCGCTTCTCGGCCTCCTCGAGCTGGCGCACATAGGCGTCGAGCTCTTCCCCGCTGCGCCAGGCGGTGCCGTAGATGCGCGTCAGCATCGGGTTCTTGGCATCGCCGCGCCAATAGGCGCCGGCCACCTTCATGAGTTTGAAGGCGTTGCCGATCTTGCCGGTCGAGGTCATGTGCGGCCCGCGGCAGAGGTCGAACCATTCGCCCTGCCGGTAGATCTTCAGGCTCTCGCCTTCGGGAATCGCGTCGACGAGCTCCACCTTGAAATGCTCGCCCTTGTCGCGGAACACGCTCCTCGCCTCCTCGCGGCTCCACACCTCCTTGGTGAAGGGCGCGTCGCGCGCGATGATCTCGCGCATCTTGGCCTCGATGGCGGGAAAGTCGTCGGGCGTGAACGGCTCGTTGCGGGCGAAATCGTAATAGAACCCGTTCTCGATCACCGGGCCGATGGTCACCTGGGTGCCGGGATGCAGCGTCTGCACGGCTTCGGCGAGGACGTGCGCGGCGTCGTGGCGGATGAGCTCGAGGGCGCGCGCGTCGTCGCGCGAGACGAACTCGATGCGGGCGTCGCGGGCGATCGCATCGTCGAGATCGGCGAGCTCGCCGTCGAGCGCCATGGCGATTGTGCGCTTGGCGAGCGACTTGGCGATGCCTTCGGCGATCGCCCGGCCGGTCGTGCCGGGCGCATATTGCCGCTCCGCGCCGTCGGGAAAGGTCAGGGTGATCATGGCGGGACTCCTGCTCACTCCTGCAAACAAGGCAGGTAAGCGGTTGCTGGGGAGATGAGTGACTAACGCGCGGGCCGGCCGCTTTCGGGCCCGGCCGCCTCGCAGCGGATCGTCCGGCTCGAGCACGCCGCGCCAGCGACCGTAGGCCCAGGGCTTATACCAGCGCGCCGAGGCCGGCAACGCCTCCGGAACAAGGTCGAGACCGGAGGTGCCGAAGGGCCCGCAACGGCAGATCCGCGCCGCGCCCATCCAGCCGCCGGCCCAGAGCCCGTGGCGCTGGATGGCCTCGTCGGTGTAGTCCGAGCACGACGGCAGGTGCCGGCACTGCCGTCCGACGAGACCGGACAGGGTGAGCTGGTAGCCGCGGATGGCGAAATGGGCGCCGCGGCGGAGGGGCCGGCTCATTCCGCCGCCGGGGCGGCCTGCCGCGCCTCGATCTGCTCCAGCGCATCGACCACCGCGTCGAAGGTGAGCATGGTGGAGGCGTGGCGCGCCTTGAAGGCGCGCACCGGCTCGAGCGCGCCGAGGTCGCTCCATTTGCCCTCCGGCGGGCCGCCGTTCTCCTTCAGCATACGCCGCATGGCCTCGCGCACGATGCGCAGCTCTTCCGCCGTCGAGCCGACCACCTGGCGGGCCATGATCGACGACGACGCCTGACCGAGGGCGCAGGCCTTCACCTCGTGGGCGAAATCGGTGACCACCCCGGCATCGACCTTGAGGTCCACCGTCACGGTCGAGCCGCACAGCTTGGAATGCGCCCGCGCCGAGGCATCGGGCGACGCGAGGCGCCCGAGCCGGGGAATGTTGCCGGCAAGCTCCAGGATCCGCTTGTTGTAGATGTCATCCAGCATTGTGGCCCGAGGCCTTGGGCTCGTTGTGAAGGGGTTCCGTAAGCCCAATATAGGGGTTAGCCTCGGCCAAGGCGAGCGAGGCAGGCTCGCCGGGCCTGGCGAGAGTTGGAGCGGGAGGCCCCGATGGATGCCGTGGTTAAGCCCCTGGCGGCGCGGTTGGCGGAGGCCGCCGAGAGGCCGGCGAAGCGTCCGAGCCGCGAGGATGCCGAGGCGGCCGTCCGCACCCTGATCCGGTGGGCCGGGGACGATCCGTCCCGGGAAGGCCTGGTGGATACGCCGTCGCGCGTCGCCAAGGCCTACGAGCAGCTCTTCAAGGGCTACCGCGAGAGACCGGAAGAGATCCTCGACCGGGTGTTCGAGGAGGTCGAGGGCTACGACGACATCGTGCTCGTGCGCGACATCCCGTTCTACTCCCATTGCGAGCACCATATGGTGCCGTTCCTCGGCAAGGCGCATATCGCCTATTATCCGTCCGGAGGCGTCGTCGGCCTGTCGAAGCTCGCCCGTCTCGTCGACGCCTATGCCCGCCGCCTGCAAACCCAGGAAACCATGACCGTGCAGATCGCCGAGGCGATCGACCGGGTCCTGCAGCCGCGCGGCGTCGCAATCATGCTCGACGCCGAGCATTTCTGCATGTCGATCCGCGGCGTGCAGAAGGAGGGCGCCCGCACCCTGACGACCCGCTTCACCGGCCGCTTCAAGGACGACCCGGCCGAGCAGGTCCGTTTCCTGACGCTGATCGGGAGCGGCAAGGCTTGACGGCGCGGCCCGACCTTGCCTGATGGAGCGCCCGGCCGCCCGCGCCGGGCGCTTTTCGTTTGGGATGACCACCATGACCGAACGCCCGCCCTTCCCGCCGCCTGGTTCGGCCGCCGAGGTCGAGGAGGGGGACACCCTCATGCCCCGTTTCGGCGAGGACGGGCTCATCACCGCGGTGGCGACCGATGCCGAGAGCGGCGAGGTCCTGATGGTCGCCCACATGAACGCGGAGGCGCTCGCGCGCACGCTTGCCACCGGCGAGGCCTGGTATTGGTCGCGGTCAAGGCGCGAGCTGTGGCGCAAGGGCGCCACCAGCGGCCAGACCCAGAGCGTCGCCGAGATGCGCGTCGACTGCGACCAGGACGCCGTGTGGCTCCGGGTCCGCGTCGGCGGCGACGGCGGCTCTTGCCATACCGGCCGCCGCTCGTGCTTCTATCGCACGATCCCCCTCGGTCAGGGTCCGGAACACGGCCCCGCGACATTGGCGACCATCGGCTAACACCCTCCATTCATAAGCGCTTCATCGGTTTGTGGAACACTGGCATCCGGGCTAGGAATGACGCTGGATGTTGTGGGACGGCATTACCCGCCGTGCCTTCGGGGTTGGCAGCGGAGGCCGGGATTCGGTGATCGATTCACCGATCGCGCGCGAGCCGCGCAGGAAGCTGAAGATCGGCCTCGCCCTCGGGGCGGGCGCCGCGCGCGGCTGGTCGCATATCGGCGTCATGCGCGTCCTCGAGCGCGAGGGCATCATCCCCGACGTGATCGCCGGCTGCTCGATCGGCGCCGTCGTCGGCGGCTGCTATGCAGCTTCGCGCCTCGACGAGCTCGAAGCCTTCGCCCTGTCGCTCACCAAGCGCCGGGTCATGGGGCTGCTCGATTTCCACATCAGCGGATCGGGGCTGATCGGCGGCGACCGCCTCAAGCGACTGCTCGAACGGGATCTCAGCGACATGCGGGTCGAGGCGCTGCCGCTGCGCTTCGCCACGGTCGCGACCGAGCTTGGCACCGGCCACGAAATCTGGCTCACCCGCGGGGCCCTGATCGACATGATGCGCGCCTCCTATGCGCTGCCGGGCGTGTTCGATCCGGTCAAGCTCGGCGGCCGCTGGCTCATGGACGGCGCGCTCGTCAACCCGATCCCGGTCACGGTGGCGCGCGCCCTCGGCGCCGACCTCGTCATCTGCGTCAATCTCAACGGCGACATCCGCATCCGCGGCACCGTGATCCAGTCGCACGGGCCGGACGAGGAGACCGAGATCGTCGAAGCGGCGTTGGAGGAGCCGCGCCGCTGGGGGTTCTTCGGGCCGCGGCGCGACGCGGCGGCGTCGAGGCGGCCGGGCGATGGGCCGGGCATCGCCAACGTCATGATGGACGCCTTCAACATCACGCAGGACCGCATCTCTCGCTCGCGGCTCGCCGGCGACCCGCCCGACGTGATGATCTGCCCCAAGCTGTCGCCGGTGGGCTTGTTCGAGTTCCACCGCGCCAACGATTGCATCGAGCTCGGCCGCGAGGCGACCGAGCGCGCGCTTCCCGATATCTACGAGCTGCTCGAGGCCGCCCGGAAAGTCGGCTGATCCAGCCTGCTCCGCCCCCCGTCCTAAGGAGGCCGGCGACGATCGACCGGTTCAGGCCGTGGCGATGTAGTCGCGCAGGGCGCGGGTCTCGTTCTCGATCTCGGCCACTCGGTACTTGACCACGTCGCCGATCGACACGATGCCGAGCAGCCGCCCGTCCTCGACGATCGGCACGTGCCGGAACTTGCCCGTCGTCATGGTCTCCATGAGGTCGTTGATCGCGGACAGGGTCGTGCAGGTCACCACCTTGGTCGTCATGTGGCGGGAGACCGGTTGCTCGAGCGCGCCCACGCCCCCGGTCGCGACGGCGCGGACAATATCGCGCTCCGACAGGATGCCGAGGACCGGACCGCCTGCGTCGCTCACGACAACGGCGCCGATGCGCCTTTCCGCGAGCGTGCGGGCGGCCTCCATGATGGTCGCCTGCGCGGCGATCGTCGCCACTTGGCGGCCCTTCGCGGAGAGGATGTGCTCGACGTTCATGATCTTCGCTCCTTGTCCGGCGGCGCCATGGCTAACATTCTGGCCGAAGCTCTGGCCGAAGCTCCGGCCAAGTGCGGATTGTAGAAACGATCGTCCGTCAATCAAGTCGCTGGGAAGCGCACCGGCTCGGGCCGGTCGACCAGCGGGAAAAGGATCAGGCCGGCCAGGAAGCCGCCGATGTGAGCCTCCCAGGCGATGCTCGCCTCGGACAGGCCGAGCGGCGTCGCGACGAGGCCGAAGAGAAGGTTCGTGGCGAACCAGATGCCGAGGAACAGCGCCGCCCGCGAGTTGCGCAGGAGGCCGCCGAGGCTGAGGCGCTCCTTGAGCGCCTCATCGGCAGTCGCTCGGGCGCCGTGCGGGCCCGGCCACGCATCCGGCCCGAAGGGGCCGAGCGCCGGCGAGAACACGAAGCGCGCCGCGGCCGCCATCATGCCCGACACCCCCGCCGAGGCGCCGATCATCGGCGCCACGCTCATGGGATGGGCGATGAGATGCGCTGCCGCGCCCGCAAAGGCCGAGGCGATCCCGAGGGCCAGGAACCGGGCCGCGCCGCAGCGGCGGGCGACCGGCGTTCCGAACGCGGCGAGCCACACCCCGTTGAGCAGGATATGCGCGAACGAGCCGTGCAGGAGCGCATAGGTCAGGGCGGTCCAGACCGGCAGCGAGCCTTGCGCGACGACGTATTGCGCGAGGGCCGCGCCGATGCCGTCCTCGCCGCTCGCCGAGCCCGCGAGGAGCTCGCTCGCCCGGGCCGGATCCCAGGCCAGCGTCCACTGCGCCGGGATAAAGGCGAGATCGAGCACCAGCCTGACATCCGCCTCCTCGGACAGAACCGATCGGAGCGCATGCAGGCCGACAAGCACGCCGATCGTGACGACGACGACGGCCGGCATGTTGAAGATAGGTTCGCGGGGCGAAGCGGACGGCGGCACGGGGCGAAGCATCGGCCTTAAGTGGCGACCGGCACCCGGCGGGCGCAAGGCCGATGGAGAGATCCTCGGCAAGGTCGGCTCTTCCTTAACCTTAAGGAAGGGTTTGCAAGCGCGGGCCCCGCGCTCGGCGTATCCCCTGCACCGGAGCCGTCGACCTCCGCCGGCACGGGCGCTCCGCGCCCTGTTTCGGCCGGAAGCCGGTTCAACCAGGGACGGTCGATGGCGCGCTTGTGCCAGGCCGAAAGTCGATGAAGCACCCCACCTCACGGATGCTGTTCTCGTATTGGGACGGCCTGCGCGGCGCGCGCGCCGCGCCCGAGCGCGGCGAGATCGAGCCGGGGGAAATCCGCCACATCCTGGCCGACACGTTCGTTCTCGAGATCGACCCCGCCCGCCGGGCCGTCTTCCGGCTCGGCGGAACGCGTCTGTGCGCCCTCTTCGGCCGCGAATTGAAGGGCGAGCCGCTGCACGGCCTGTGGCCGGCGGACGCGCAGGACGAGATGCAGCACCTCATCGACATCGTCGTCGACGAGACCGCGGGCCTGGTCGCTGGGATCGCCGGGGAAACCGCGGCCGGCGACGGCCTCCGTCTGGAGCTGCTCCTGCTGCCGCTCCGCCACGGCGGCAAGACCCATGCTCGCATCATGGGCTCGCTGGCGCCGGCGGCGGCACCCCCCTGGATCGGCTTCCGACCGCTCACCCAGCTCAGGACAGTCTCGCACCGGGTGATCTGGCCGTCGGGCC
>DASQLE010000684.1:0-2145 GCA_035630175.1 Beijerinckiaceae bacterium | reverse complement strand
CCTCGCGCTCGCAAGCTTCGAGCGCTCGAGGAACCGCATCCCTGGTCCTCGCTCGACGAGGCAGAGGTCGTCGTAGTCGACCGGAATCCGCGCGAACTTGATCCAGCTCCGGCCGATAGGAACAGCGAGCTCGATGTCGTCGATCGTCATCCCGGGCTCGATGTCCTTCGGCATCGACATGCTCACCCAGGGCCCTAGCTCCTGGTTGATGCCGTCAGGATCGACGGCTCCGGCCCAGACCTCCGCGGCCGGCGCGTCGAGCGCTGTGGTTATCTCGAAGTGCGCGTCCAGCTTCAGGTCAGCCCCAGAGGACCATCTTGTTCGGGTCCGCCGGGTCCACCTTCACTTTGACCTCGCCGCCGATGTTCTGCTTGTAGTGGTCCGCGGACTGCTCGATCAGCTGCTGGGTGATCGTCGCCGGGTACGGCGCACCGCCCTCGGGGTGGACCTCGATTTCCATCGCGTACTCGGTACCGCCACCGAGCTTCTTGCCCCCCACGGCCGTGAGCGACTTGAGGATCGCTTTCGTCTCAACGCCTTGGTGGCCGATCCTGTTGATGTCCTGAGCGGTGCCGAAGGTGCTCGGCGACATGCCGTCCTTGGCCGCCTCGCCTACTTGCCGCGCGCCTTCGCCTGCCTGCTTGGCCGCGCCCTTGAACTTGTCCATGAAGCCCATGTCGTCCTCCTCGTCGTGAATTGCCCCCCGGGGGCCCGGGCTCGCCGATCATACGCCTGCGGCTTTTCCGCCGTAGGATGGCCCGGGATGGCGATCGGCACGTTCATCGGCACCGGCAAAGAGCTCGAGCCAGCCCTCGAAAGAGTGAGGCTTGCCGAGTCACTCGGCTACGAGTCCGTCTACACGACGCACATCGCAGCGCGCGACTCGCTGACAGTGCTCACGCGCTACGCAACGGTCACCGAACGGGTCCGCTTGGGCACCGGCGTCCTGCCGATCTTCTCGCGCACACCGGCCTCGTGCGCGCAGACCGCCGCGACGATCGACGAGATCTCGGGCGGGCGGATGGTGCTTGGGCTCGGCGTCTCCCACCGGGTGACGGTCGAGAACTGGTTCGACTCCGTGATCGAGAAGCCGGTGACGCAAATGCGCGAGTACGCATCCATCTGCCGCGCGATCCTCGACGGCGAGGCGCCGCCGGAGGGCGCGTTCTTCAACACGAAGTTCCAGTTCATGGGCTACCCGCCGCGGCCCGATCTGCCGATCTACATCGCCGCGCTGTCGCCGAAGATGCTCCAGCTCGCGGGTGAGATCGCCGAAGGCGTGATGCTGTGGCTCTGCAACCCCGACTACATTCGCGCGACCGTGATCCCCGAAGTCACCAAGGGACGCGAAAAGGCCGGGAAGTCGCTCGACGGCTTCGATGTCGTCGCCGCGGTGCCAACCGCCGTCACGGATGACCCGGAGGCGGCGCGAAACGCCTTTCGCAAGGACCTGATCCCATATGCCTCGCTGCCCTTCTACCGCAAGATGCTCGACCGCTCCGGCTTCGGCAACGACTTGGCGGCGTTTGACGAGGGCATGGCCGCCGGCGACGTGCCCGAGGCGCTCGCCGGCCTCTCGGACGAGCTCCTGGGATCGCTCGCAGGAATCGGCTCGGGCGACGACGCGCGGGCAAAGGTCACCGAATACGCCGAGGCAGGCGCGACGTCACCCTGTATCGGCGGCATCCCCGGCACCGGGTTCGAAGCGTCGCTCGAAGCCGTAGCCGAGTTGATCTAAAGCATCCGGCCGAGCCAGTCCGCGACGGCCTCGCCGAGGCCGTCGAGATCCGACTTGAGGCCATGGTTGCCCTTGATCGCGACGATCTCGCGCTGACCGCCGCCTTGAGGCATGCCGAAGGGATCGCTTTGGCCCTGGATGACGAGGACGGGGACTTCGACGGCGTCGAGCTCGTCCTGCCGCGATTTCTCGGGCTTCCCCGGCGGATGCTCGGGAAAGGCGAGACAAAGCACAGCGTCTGCGCTCGATTCCGCAGCGGTGCGGCAGGCAACGCGGGCACCTGACGAGCGCCCGCCGGTAATCAGAGGGCCGCCGCCGAGATCTCTCGCGCGCAGATCTGCGATGACGGCGATCCAGGCCGCATCGAGCTGCTTCGCCGGCGCCGGCGAGCGCCGGCCGGCAACGCG
>DASQLE010000683.1:0-24006 GCA_035630175.1 Beijerinckiaceae bacterium | reverse complement strand
CTCGGCAGCACCCGACGCCGCTGGCTGACCGTCGCGATCCTCGCCGTCACGGTGCTGCTGCTCGCCTTCAACGTGGTGCCCGTTGCGATCGCCTTCTTCGGTGCCGCGGTCTGCATGGTCCTGTTCGGCGCGATCCCGATCCGCGAAGCCTATGAGAGCGTCGAATGGCCCATTCTGGTCATGCTCGGGGCGCTGATCCCGGTGAGCGAAGCGATCCGGACGACCGGGAGCGCCGAACTCCTCGCCGGCTACCTGTCCGTCGCCGGCAACGCGCTGCCGGGATGGGGCGCGCTCGTGCTCATCATGGTCGCGGCGATGGCCGTGACGCCGTTCCTCAACAACGCCGCAACGGTGCTCGTCATGGCGCCGATCGCCGCCAGCTTCGCCAAGAGCCTCGGCTACCAGCCCGATCCGTTCCTGATGGCGGTGGCGATCGGAGCCGCCTGCGATTTCCTGACGCCGATCGGCCACCAATGCAACACGCTCGTGATGGGCCCGGGGGGCTACCGTTTCGCGGATTATGCCCGCCTCGGCGCACCGCTCTCCCTTCTCGTCATCGTGCTCGGCGTGCCCCTGATCATGCTGTTCTGGCCGCTGGGCTGAGGTTGCCGCGAAACCCGCAGCGGCTTGCCGCGTTCTAGCCACGGGGCGAAAGGAGATTGCCATGCGTCCAACAGGATTCGCCTGCGCCATTGCGGCTCTCTGCTTGACGGCGACGCCGGGCCTTGCGCAAACGTCAGAGCGCGATGTCGCCGTCATGCGCGACCTCTCGGCAGACCTCGCCAACTCCTATCTGCGCATCTGGTCGTCGAACGACGAGGCGGCGCTCCAGGACGTGCATGAGGTCTACGCATCCCGGGTCAATTTTTACGGTCGCGTTCTCGACAAGCGCGGCATCGCGGCCGAGAAGATGCGCTTCGTGCGGCGCTGGCCCGTGCGGCGCTACGCCCTGCGGCCCGGAACGACCCGGGTCGATTGCGACGCCGATCGGCGCTCCTGCATCGTGCGCACCCTGATCAACTGGACGGCGGCCTCGCCGCAGCGCGGGCAGGTGTCCCGCGGCGTGTCCGAGTTCGAGCTGGGCGTCGCCTTCTCGGGATCGCAGCCTCTGGTCATCTATGAGGGAGGCCGTGTCGTCGGCCGCGGCCGCTTATCCTGATTGGACCGAACGGCAGGCAACGGCACAGGAAAAAGGCGGCCCTGATGGGGCCGCCCTCAATCCTTCGACATATGGACGCTAGGCTGCCGCTTTGCGGTTGATATTGGCCTCAGCCAGCTTCGACAGCTTGTCGTCGGTCGCCTTTTCCTCGGCTAAGTTCTTATGCAGCACGTTGGCGCAATCGTTGCGGCCGAGCTGCTTGGCCCAGGCGATCAAGGTGCCGTAGCGCGTGATCTCGTAATGCTCGACCGCCTGGGCAGCGGCCAGCATGGCGGCGTCGCAGACCTCCTTGTCCTCGACATCTCCGATGATCTCGTTGGCTTCCTTGAGGATGCCGTCGATGGCCGGGCACGTGACGCCCTTGGGCTCATGGCCATGCATGCGGAACACCTCCTCCACGCGCTTGACCTGGTTCTGCGTCTCGGCGAGGTGCGTCTGGAACGCCTGCTTCAGCTGAGGGTCGCCTGCCTTCTCGATCATCGTGGGCAGCGCCTTCACGATTTGGTTCTCGGCGTAATAGATGTCCTGCAACGTGTGCACGAACAGATCATCCATCGTCTTGATGGACTTTGAAAAGATACCCATGATCCGAACTCCCTGGCCGGTGAATACGCGGGGAAGCCGCCTGGGTCGTCCCGCGAAGCGTCATAGCAACGTCATCCGGTAGGAGAGGTTCCGAGCAAACTCAGGCCCGGACGATCACGGGACCTCCGCCGGCCAATCGACGACGCGATCGAGGAGTTCCTCGAGGGAGAAATCCTCCTCCGGCCCCGACACCCGGCCGCGTACGGAGATGCCGGCGCTGTGCACCGTCGTCGCATCCCCGGAGACGAGCGGATGCCACCAGTAGAGATCGCGCCCCTCCGCCAGGAGGCGGTAGGCGCAGGTCGGAGGCAGCCACGACAGCGTGCGCACCGCCGCGGGGGTCAGACGCACGCAATCCGGCACCCTGCCCTGCCGACGGTCGTAGTCGCGGCACCGGCAGGCGGCGCCGTCGAGCAGGGTGCAGCCGACATCCGTATGGTGGAGGGCGCCCGTTTCCTCGTCCTCGAGCTTGACGAGGCAGCAGCGGGCGCAGCCGTCGCAGAGGCTTTCCCACTCGGCCGAACTCATGGCCTCTAGGCTCTTGGCCCGCCAGAACGGCGGGTCGGAGACCTCGGCAAGCTTCAAACCCTGCCCTGGCGCGCCCAGATCATTCACCATGCCGGCTGTGCCGAACTGTGACAGAGGACCCGGCATGGACCTTGCCGGGTTCGGGGGCGTTGTGGAAGCTGGGCCGGAAACTTCCCGGATCGGCTCGCCGCTACGCCCGAAAGTTGATAAAGAGTAAACATTACCGGCGACGTAAGCCGTTCGCCGCAGCCGCACAAGGGTTTCACGTGAGTCTTCAGCCGCCCCTCCCGTTCTCGATCCGCCTCAAGCGGGCCGCCCTCGGCTTCGACGCCTGGCTCAACGCCTCCCTCTACGAGGGCGGGCGCCGGGCCGGCGCCGCCTGGGAGCGCTATTCCGAATGGCTGGACGGATTCCGCCTGCGCGGCGCGCCTCGGGTCATCGCCGACCTCACCGGCGAGGCCGTGACGCTTGGGACCGTGGGAGCGGTGGCCTTTCTGACCCTGGCGCTGCCGGCCTTCCGCGAGACCAGCGAGAACTGGCTGAAGACCCAGGAGCTGGCCGTCACCTTCCTTGACCGCTATGGGCAGGAAGTCGGGCGGCGCGGCATCCGGCACGACGACTCAGTGCCGCTCGAGGAGTTCCCGGATCACCTCATCAAGGCGGCCCTCGCCACCGAGGACCGGCGCTTCTACGAGCATTGGGGCATCGACCCGATCGGCACCTTCCGGGCGCTGACCGCCAATGCGCGCGCCTCGGGCGTGGTCCAGGGGGGCTCGTCGATCACCCAGCAGCTCGCCAAGAACCTCTTCCTCACCAACGAGCGTTCCCTGGAGCGCAAGATCAAGGAAGCGTTCCTAGCGGTGTGGCTCGAGTTTCACGTCAGCAAGGACGAGATCCTGAAGCTGTATCTCGATCGCGCCTATATGGGCGGCGGCACCTTCGGCGTCGCGGCGGCGGCCGATTACTACTTCGGTAAATCCGTGAAGGATCTGAGCCTCGCGGAATCGGCCATGCTGGCCGGCCTCTTCAAGGCGCCGACCAAATATGCCCCGCATATCAACCTGCCGGCTGCACGCGCCCGCGCCAGCGACGTTCTGCAAAACATGGTCGAGGCCGGCTTCCTGACCGAAGGCCAGATCCAAACCGCGCGCCGCAATCCGGCGACGCCGATCGACCGCAAGCGCGACGTCACTCCCGACTTCTATCTCGACTGGGCGTTCCAGCAGGTCCAGGGCCTGGCCAAGGAAGGCAAGCTCGGCACCGACCGTGTCCTGACCGTCAAGACGCCCCTCGACACCGCCATCCAAAAGAAAGCCGACGACACGATCGAGGACATGCTGCGGCAATACGGCCGGCAATACGACGCCGACCAGGCCGCCATGGTCGTTGCCGATCCCGATGGAGCCGTGCGCGCCGTGGTCGGCGGGCGCGACTACGGCCAGAGCCAGTTCAACCGGGCGACGGATTCGCTGCGCCAGCCGGGCTCGTCGTTCAAGCCCTACGTCTATGCGGCGGCGCTGACCAACATTCCGCGCCTGCGGCCCAACACGATCGTCACCGACACCGGGGTTTGCATCGGCAATTGGTGTCCGGGCAACTACAACAAGTCGTTCTCCGGCTCGATGCCGCTGACGACGGCGCTCGCCAAGTCGATCAACACGATCCCGGTGCACATGTCGATCAACATCGGCCGCGCCACCGGCGAGACGCATGTCGCGCGCGCCGCCAAGATCGGCCGCGCCAAGATCATCGAGACGGCCAAGCAGATGGGCCTCACGACGCCGCTCACCGACACGGTGTCCCTGCCGATCGGCGCCGCCGAGGTGACCGTGCTCGACCAGGCCGCCGCCTACGCGGTGTTCGCCAACGGCGGCAAGCGAGCTCGGCCCTATGCGGCCGTCGAAGTCCGCAATTCGTCGGGCGAAGTGATCTATCGCCGGGACACCAGCGAGAAGCCGGCCGAGCAGGCCCTGCAGCCGCGCGTCGTCGCCGACATGAACTTCATGCTCTCCAAGGTGGTCGAAGAAGGCACCGGCAAGCGCGCCGCTCTCGAGGGCATCCGCTCCGCCGGCAAGACCGGCACGACCAACGCCTACCGCGACGCCTGGTATGTCGGCTATACGGGCAATCTCGTCGCCAGCGTCTGGTTCGGCAACGACGATCACACCTCGACCAACAACATGACTGGCGGCACGTTGCCGGCCATGGCATGGCACGAGGTCATGTCGTTCGCGCACCAGAATGCCGAGATCCGGCCCATTCCATACCTCGCGCCTGACGGATCCCAGATGGTCGCGGGCGCCAAGAGCGGGGCTCCGTCCGGGCGCTTCGAGGTCATCACCACAGGCACTATTCCGGGCGCCTTGTCGCGGCGCTCGTTCGAGGTGATCGGCGGCATCGGCGAGCTGTTCCGCAACGTCGAGCGGGCCGCCGGCCCGCGGGCGTCGCTGTCCGGGCCCGACCGGAATCTCGCCGCCGGGGGCCTCAAGGACGTTCGGTCTGCGGACGGTCGCTCCGCCCTGCCGTGACCATGCGGTTTCCCGCCGCTCTGCCGAATGCGCAGCGCTTGACCGGCGCGGGGCGACGCGTTTCGGCGTCCCTCCGCAAGCGCCGGTCGCTCTCCACCGCTGCCCTTGTGCTGTACGCCGTCAGCGTGGCGCTGCTCCTCGGGCTGGGCTCGGCCCATTGGGCGGTGCTCGCCGATTACCCGTTCGGCAAGATCAAGGCGGGCGCCTGGCAAGCGGCGCCGCGCGTCGGCTCGCGCGAGGCCGACCCTTATGCGCGGGCCGTCCTCGCCCGCACCGCCGAAATCCCGCTGGCCATCGGCGAGGGCCTCGCCCTCACCGCGACGCAAGACAGTTCCGGCCGAACGCTCGATGCGGGCTGCGCCTACCGAGTCGGCCGCGCGACTCCGCAGGCGCGCTACTGGACGCTGACGCTCTACGATGCCGACGGCCGTCCGGTCGCCTCGGAGCTGCGGCGCAGCGGGTTCACGTCGGCGGAGGTTCTGCGCGACCAGGACGGCGGGTTCTCGGTCGTCATCGCGCGCGAGCCGAAGCCCGGCAACTGGTTGCAGGCTCCCGAGAGCGGCCGGCTCGGCCTCGCCCTCCGCCTCTACGACACACCCGTTGCGACCGGCATGGCGAACCTCGATCCGCGCGTGTTCCCGAGCATCGAGCGGCTGGAGTGCGGACCGTGAGCGACCCGGCGCGCTTCCTTTTCGCGACGCTCTGCGGGCTGGTTCTCGCCGGCATCGTTCACCTGAGCGCCGTGCTGGCGATGCCATGGCTCAGCGAGCGGGACGCGTTCTCGCGCCTGCGCCCGACCTTGACGGCGGACAAGTCGGAGCTCATCGCCGCGCCGGCCGCCACCGACACCTGGCTTCCCCGTGCCGATCCCGCCGTCGCCGTTTCCGCCTGCGCCTACAATCTCGACGAAGGTCCGGTGCGCATCTCTGCCAATACCGGAGCGCTGTTCCAGTCGCTGTCGTTCCACACCAAGGGTGGCGGGACCTTTTTCGCCATCACCGACCGGGCCGCCGTCCGCGGGGTGCTCGAGCTCGTGGTGATGACGCGCCGGCAGCTCGATGAAGCGCTCGCGGCGGAGGACGAGGACGAGCCGTCCACGGACGTGCGCATCGTCGCGCCGCGCGGCGAAGGTCTCGTCGTCGTGAGAGCGCTTGCAGCGTTCCCGAGCCTGCGCGGGGCGGCCGAAGATGCCGCGAAGTCGGTCTCTTGCACGATCGACCAGCCTCCGGCCAGCCAATAGCGCGAGACAGCACTGCGCGATCCCTCACGGTGACCGCAGGCTGCCGCTAATTCCTCACGACAAGCGGCCCGCGCGCCGGCGTCTCGACAAGGGCGGGCGCGCCCGTTTCGACGGCCAGCACGGCCGTCTCGACGCCGGCGCAGGCCATGCCGGCCGGCGGCGGCCCGACGAGCTCGTCCAGGATACGTCGGTGCGATTCGAGATGGGCCAGCAGGCGCTCGGCCGCGACCGCCTCGCCGTGCGGCGCCTCGATGATCAGGTGCTCGAGTGCATAGCGATACGAGACGACCCGTCCCAGGCTTTCCTCCCGTACCCAGGCGATCAGGCAACGGTTCTCGGCGACGCGTGCGAGGGCGTGATGGATCTGCTCCTCGTCGACGCTCCGCACGTAGGACAGGCTGCGCAGGCGCACGCGGTCGGCAGCGAGCACACGTGAGGCGCGCGTAGCGAACGGCGCGATGAGCTTCACATCCGCCTGGACGTCATCGCCAAGGCGGCGGTAGCGCGACATCGGCGACCGGAAGCTCTCGCTCATCAGCGCGCGATGATAGGCGGTCCTGTCCGCCGGCTGGAGATGAGGCGGAAGAACGCGCGTGCGCACGAGGTCGGCGATGACCCGCTCGAACCGCGACCGCTCGTGCGCCGGCATCAGGAAGCGCCAGGCGCGATCGCGCAGCTCATCTTCGTCGTCGGTCAGGACGTAGCGCGAAACGGGTTCGTTGCGCAGCTGGGCCGCGGCGGCGCCGGCTGCCGGAAGGATCTGGTCGTTCCAGACAGACCGTCTCGGGCGCCCGAGATCGCCCGTCTCGACGCATCCGGCAAGGCTCAGGGAGAGGAGGATCGCGGAAGAAAGGTGCGCGGCCGCGCGTCCGGCGGCGGCGACAAACGCGGACGGCTCAGGGACGGCGGCGCCGGCGTCCGGTGCGGGCGTTGCCGCCGGGCAGAAGAGGGGCGGACGGCGTCGGGGTCGGCTCAGGCTGCCACTCATATCGAACGCCGGTGAAGAGGAGGATTTCGCCGCGAGGGCCGTTGCTTGGCTGAACGGGGCGGAGCCCACGGGAGGCCATGTCGGGAAATGGAATCACCACTCCCGTATCGTGTGTCCGAAGCTCGCCCATGATCCGCTCCTTCGCGTCGTGCAGCGGGCCATCCATCTGCTGCATCGACACTCAGAAAAGTATTTTGCGGTTAACACTCCGTTACGGCCGATCAGGCGGCGCTGGGCTGTGACTTGAAACCAACGCTTTGCGAAGCGTTGCACCGTCCCGGCGGTTCGTTCAGGGCTGCCGGATGGAGCGGCGGTCGGGCGCTCGTCATCACGGCGGCTTCTTTCCTATCATTAACAGACGATCAATGCCGAGGCGCTAATCTCACGATGCTGATTGCCCGGCACGTGAAGAGTTGTGTATGTCGCGTTCGGAATGGCCCGATCTGTCGTGCCTTGCCTCGCTCGGTCGAAACCAGGATCTCGATGTCCGCCCGGTGCTCCTGCGCGTTCATACCGATCTTTTCGCCGCTGCGGCGAGCCGTGATCGCGCCACGGTCGAGGCGTTCGAAGCGCTCGCTTTGGGTTTCCTGCCCGTTGTCGATGATGTGACGGCCGCAATCGTGGCCCGGAAGCTCGCGCCGATCGCCGACACGCCGGCGAGGATCATGGACGCGCTTATCGGGCGCGGCGGCGAGGCGCGCCAAGCCATTCTCGAAGGGGGCAACGGCCTCGCGGGCGCCCGTCCGAGCCATGGCCGCGCCGTGCTGGCGGCGACGCCGCAACGGCCATTGGATCATCGGAGCATCGACGAGCTGCTCGCCCTCAAGGACGCCGACGTCGACCTGGCCCTCGCGCGCAACCGATGCGCGCCCCTTGCCGACGTCCATCTCGAGGCGCTGGTCGAGCGCGCCCGCGAGCGTCCGCTCCTTGCCATCTCGCTTCTCGGCCGGCGCGATCTCGCCGCGGCGGACGAGGCGGCTCTCTACCTCCATGCGGAGGACGCCCGCCGCGGGCAAATTCGCGCAAGGCTCGAGCCGCGAGCGGCGCTCTCCGGCCGCAGCCCATCGCTTCCGCGCGCCGACCGGCGATCGGTCCAGTCGCTGCTCGACCAGGCCGGGGCCCTCGATATCGCTTCCTTCGAAACGCAGCTGACTCTCCTGCTGCGGCTGTCTCCCGCACCGTCGTGGCGCTTCCACCTGGAGCCGCGGCGCGAGCTCCTGGCTCTGGCCCTTGTCGCGGCCGGCGTGGCGCCCGAGGATTGCATCCGCGTTTTCCTGACGCTGCATCCGTCGATCTCGCGCTCGGTACGAACCGTCTTCCACCTGGCCGACATCGCCAGGACCGTGTCCCAGCCGATCGCGCTCGCGCTGGTCCAAGCAATCCTCGGCGTGACCGCAGACGTGAAGCGCGAAGGCCGCTACGTGCCGGCTGCGGACCCATCCGGCACGCCTGACCGGAACCGCGCCCACCGGCCGACGCTCGCTCAGATCCGCGCATCCGTCGCGGCTCGGCGCGCCGGCTAGAGTCTTTGGCTCACGCCTCGCCGTCTTCGACATCGAGGAAGTGGCGGCCCGCGCGGTCCTCGATCTCGACGAACCAGAAGTCCGGGTCGAAGCGCCCTTCGCGCTGCATGCGGTCCTCGATCTCGTAAGGCGCGACGCTAGCGAGAACCGGCGTGAAGAGCCGTCCTCCGACGTCGTCGTCCACGAGCGATTGCGGCGCCGGCCCGTAGAGGCTCGCCGTGCCGTCGAGCTTGTCCACCTTGACGAAGATGGCGCCGGCCTCCGGCGCGCCGCGGCGGCGCAGAACCGCGGTGACGCCTTCGACGCCGCATCGCCTGAGATGCGCCGCCACCCAGAAATCCGAACGGAGCCGTGCCACGCGGCCTGTTTAGCCTACTCGACGCGGATTCCCGAGGCCGCGGTCAAATCGCGGACCGTGCGCGGGCCAAGCTCGCCGGTCGTGGCGAGGCGCCGGTCGCGTTCGAAGCGCTCGATCGCCTGGCTCGTCTCGTAGCCGAACACGCCATCGACCTTGATCGGACCGTAGCCCAGTTTCACGAGGGCGCGCTGCGCGGCGGCAACGATGCGCTGCGGCTCGCCTCGCGCCTCCGTCGGGCGCGCCGCTGCGGGTGCGCTGCCGGTGGTGTCGGCGGAGCGGATGATGTCGGCAATGGGATCGCGCGCGGCGACCCGCGCCGGCGGCTGCGGGACGGAGGCGGTCGCCGTGGCCGACAAGGGCCGGCTCGGAGGCACCGGCGCAACCGCCGGCGGACCGAGGTCGCGCGGAGAGCCCTCGCTCTTGGAGAAGATCGGCGACGGGTGGCGGCCTAATTGAAAGCTGAGCGCGTTGACGACGATGGCGCCGGCGGCGGTCGCCATCGCCAGCCCGCCGACCAGCATGCCGGGCCGCTGCCACGCCGCGGCGAGCAGTTGCCGGGCTCGTGATGATGGCGAGGCCGGCCCGCGTTGTACGCGCTCGGCACGGGCAAGGTCACGGTCCGATCGGGCGGCGAGGGCTTGACGCACGGTTCTATCCTGCTTTCAGGGCGCGCACCGGCGTGCGGGCACGCGGCAGCGCATGGATACGGACGGGAGCGGCTTTGCGCGAGGGCGGAGCGCGGCAGTCGATCGGCAGGCTGACCGTGACCGCCGTGCCCTCGTCGGGGGCGCTCTCGAGGGTCAGGGCGCCGCGATGCAGCCCGACGAGGCCGCGCACCACCGACAAGCCGAGGCCCGTGCCCTCGTGGCGGCGATCGTAGTCCGAGCGCACCTGGAAGAACGGGCTGCCGAGCTTCGGCAGATTCTCCTCGGCGATGCCGATGCCGGTATCGCAGACCACGAAGACCACGCGGTCGCGCTCGCGGCGTACCGACAGGGTCACGCGTCCGCCGGGCGGCGTGAACTTGATGGCGTTGGCGAGAAGATTGATGATCATCTGCTTGCAGGCGCGGCGGTCGGCGACGAGTTCCGGCAGATCCTCGGCGATGTCGCGCGCCAGGAGAACCCCGGCGCGTTCAGCCTTCAAGCCGACCAGATCGCAGCAGCCATGGATGAAGGGGCCGATTTCGAAGGGCTCCGCGAGGACATCGAACTGGCCCGCCTCGATCTTCGACAGGTCGAGCAGCGTGTTGACCACCTGCAGCAGGTGCTCGCCCGAATCGTGAATGATGCGGACATACTCCTTGCGGCGCTCGGGCTCGACCGCTCCGCCGCCCTCCCCGGCAAGCACCTCCGAGAAGCCGATAATGGCGTTCAGCGGCGTTCGCAGCTCGTGGCTCACCATCGCCAGGAATTGCCCCTTGGCTGCGTCGGCCCGCACGGCATCCGCCCGCGCCGCCTCGAGTTCCTCGAGCTGGTGCGCGGTGGCCGAGATGTCGCGCGTCACGGCAACGGCACAGATGTCGCCGTCGCCGGCGCCGTCGACCCGGCTGACGCGCATCTCCCCCCAGATCACGCGGGCATCGGCGCCGCTCCGCGGGGCACCTGCCCCGGGCGCCTGTTCGGGGACATGGATGCGAAACCGGACCGTGACGGGGAGACGGCTGGTCGCGGCGTCGCTGATGGCCTTGAGAAAGGCGGGACGGTCGGACACGTGCACGCGCGCGAAAAGACCTCGTCCGCGCAGCAATTCGGGCGGGGCGCCGAACAGCCTGGCGGCATCGCCGCTCGCCTCCAGCACGTGCCCGTTCCGGTCGTGCCACGTGACGAGGTCCTCCATCGCATCGGACAGCGATTGCTCACGCGCCTGTCGGGTTCGCCGGTCCGACTGCTGCAGCATCCGCTCGCGTCCCGCAACGAAGCCGTGCGCCGCCGCATAGGCGATCGTCGCGACCGCGAGGAGCGGCATGGCCGCCGCCAGCGGCCACGCGCCGAGCGCGGCGTCGAAGCCGGTCACGTCGGCGAATGCGATCAGGAGAAACCCGCCGAACATTACCGTAGACACCGCGAGCGCGGCCCGGCGTCCGGCGCACAGGAGCGCCTCGAGGGGCGGCGCGACGAGCCAGATGACGGCCGGCGACGCGAGCCCGCCGGAGGCTGCCGCGGTGAGCGCCACGAGCGCGGCGAGAGCCGCCGCCGACAAGCCGTGCGCCGTCGCCAGCAGACCCGTGCGCGCCAGCAGGATGGCGGCCAAGACCGGTCCGGCGAGGCACAGGAACACGACGAGTTCCGGCCAAGCCGGGACGCCGCGCCAGGCGAGATAGGGAGGCAGGCAGGCCATCGCGGCGAGACCTGCCGCCAGCCGTGTCAGGAGGAACCGCTCGTGCCGCGCCCGCTCGTCGGGATCGCCGCTCACGCCCTGGTGGACGAGACCCGCGACACGGCCGACGATCAGGGAGACCAGATCAACTTGACGCAACAAACTTTCGCGCTGGACGGCCGCGCGCTCCTGACCCTCGTCGGACTCTCGCAGGAGGCGCTTAAGCGAACCCTAAGGGTCGTGACGGCAGCCGCGCATTCGCGCGCCGGAAACCGCGGGCGCGACGCCATTGCGGCGTTCGGCAAGGTGCCGCGCGTCATGGGCGCGACGCGTTGCAACGGATCTTTCATGCTGTCGGCATTTTCGCCGGGGATGGTGCCCGCCTGCACTTTCGCCGGCGCGGCCGCCTTGGCATCTTGCCCGCTGTTCCTCTCGCGGGTTGCGTTCATGTTCACTGTTCTCCGCAGCGTCGTCATCATCGGCCTAATCTTCTACTTCTCTCCGGCGCGGGAAACCGGCCCGCCGCAACGCGAGCCGGGAGAGGACCGAAAGCCGGGGCAGACCCCGCCCTCAACCGCGGTCGCCGAAGCCCAGGAGAGCGCCTGGAACCGCCTGGCCGGCGGCCTGAAAGACGATGCTGTGCGGACGATCGTGAACGACAAAGCCTTGACCGACAAGGCCTTTTCGGCGGGAGTGCGGATGAGCGAGAATGCCGCCCGCTCGCTCTTGGCGCAGCCCAAGGCGGCGCTCGCCGAGAAGGCGGCGCCCGCCGAGAAGCCGCGCCTCGCCGAGGCGGATGGGGCGGCGCGGGCCGCCCAGGACCCCTCGGTGCGCTGCGTCTACCGCTGCGACGGGAGCGAGTGACGCCCCGCCCTCCCCTTATCGAGGGCGGAGGCTTATATCAGACCGATCACAGGTCCTCCGCCGCGCGATGATGCCGACCCTCGACGAAATCGTCTCCAATTTCGAGCTGCTCGACGAGTCGGACGACCGGCTCGAATACCTCATCGAGATCGGCCGTCTCGCGGAACCGCTGCCGCCTGAGAAGAAGATCGAGGAAAACCGGGTGCGCGGCTGCGCCTCGAGCGTCTGGCTCGATACCGCCGTCGAGGGCCGTGACGACGGCACCGTCCTGCGCTTCCACGGCGACAGCGACGCCATCATCACGCGCGGCGTCGTGGCCCTGATCGCCGCCATCTACTCGGGCAAGTCGCCCGAGGAGATCGGCCGCACAGACGCGTTGCAGATCTTCCGCGACATCGGTCTCGCGGAGCATCTCACCGCGCAACGGTCCAACGGCGCCCGGTCCATGGTGGAGCGGATCCGGCGCGATGCCCGGGCGGCTCTGGCTGCTTCCTGAAGGCGCCGGTCGAGGCGCGAATTCCGAATTCCGGCTTTTGCCAACCTAGGCGCTGCTGCCGCGCCCGCGACGCTTCCGACGCTGCTGGCCGAGGCCCATTTCCTTGGCCAACTGCGAGCGGGCCTTGGCGTAGTTCGGAGCGACCATGGGATAATCGCTCGGCAGGGCCCAGCGCTCGCGATACTGCTCCGGAGTCATGTTGTACTGCGTGCGAAGATGGCGCTTCAGGGACTTGAACTTCTTGCCGTCCTCGAGGCACACGATGTAATCGGGCGTGATCGATTTCTTGACCGGGATAGCCGGTTTCGGCGCCTCCGCCGGCGTCTCGCTGGCGGTGCCGCCGACCTTGACGAGCGCGAGATGCACGTCGCTGATCAAGGACGGCAGTTCGGCCGACGGCACCGAGTTGTTGCTCACGTAAGCCGACACGATGTCGGCGGCGAGCTCGATGTAGTTTGCGGAAGCCAAATTGTCGCTCATCTCAGTCTTGTTTCCCTTATGGTCGCTTCGATCTGTCGAGCATCGATCAGTAAAGGTTGCGCCCGGCGGCGCATGTCCTTCACGGAAATGCTCTGACGAACGTGGCACGACGGCGCACTGCAAGAGCCCCGTCACGATTGACTAGTCAGGTACGGCAATCTGTTGCTCCTTGCAAGATGAATATTGATGAGATGCAGCCCGAAAGCTCAACTGTATGTGGAAGACACAGCAAATCCTCTTTGAAATTTCAAACATTGAGCCCCGGCAGTTCTGCCCTCGGTCTTCCTGGCGAGGTCGGCTGAACTGGCTCGGAAGCAGCCGCTGGCAGGGATTGCAGGCACGTCCTTGACGTGCGAGGGCGTCGACCGCATGCCGGCCGCCGGACCGTTCCGCCCCGCGCGATCGGGATTAGCCTTTTGCCGCATCGGCTTGACGTGATCCGGATTCACCTCACGCGAAACCCATCAAGCACCAAGGCCCAGACATGACGATCGAGCGCCCGCCGCGGCCTGCCTTGTCCGCACCGCTCGCCGCGGTGAAACCGTCAACGACGACCCTTCACGGCTGCGTCGTCCGCGACGACTATGCCTGGCTCAAGGCGGCGAATTGGCAAGACGTCCTCAAGCGGCCGGAGACGCTGGGAGCCGACATTCGCGCCTATCTCGATGAAGAGAATGCCTTCACGGCGGCCGTCCTGCGCGACGGCGAGACGCTGCGCCACCGGCTCGTGGCCGAGATGCGCGGCCGGATCAAGGAGGACGACGCGGCGGTGCCGGAGCCGGACGGGCCGTTCGCCTATTACACGCGCTACCGCGACGGCGGCCAGCATTCGCTGGTATGCCGCACGCCGCGCGAAGGCGGCGCCGAGCAACTCCTGCTCGACGGTGACGCGGAAAGCGCGAATCACGTCTTTTTCGACCTGCACGGCGCCGAGCACTCACCCGATCACCGCCTTCTGGCCTGGGCGGCCGACACGAAGGGCTCCGAGCTCTTCGCGGTGCGCGTGCGCGACCTCGCCGGCGGCCGGGATCTTGCCGACGAAGTCCTCGCCACCTCCGGCGAGATCGTCTGGGCGGCGGATGCCACGGCCTTCTACTACGTCGCCGTCGACGAGCATCATCGCCCCGTTCGCGTCATGCGCCATCGCCTCGGCGACAGCGCCGACAGGGACGAGCTGATCTACGAGGAGACGGAGCCGGGCTGGTTCGTCCATATCGGCCTCACGCAATCCGCCGCCTTCGTCACCGTCTCGATCGGCGATCACGAGACCTCCGAGGTTTGGCTGATCGACCGTGCCGACCGGGCGGGCAAGCCCCGTCTCGTCGCTCCGCGCGAACGCTTGGTCCTCTACGACGTAGAGCATCACGGGCACGACCTCATCATCCGCACCAACGCCGACGGAGCGGAGGATTTCAAGATCGTCACGGCCCCCGTCGCCGATCCGAAACGCGAGACCTGGCGGGATCTGGTTCCGCACCGGCCGGGCATTATGATCCGCTTCCACACCGTGCTGGCGCGCTATCTGATCCGCCTCGAGATGCAGGATGCGCGGCCGCGCATCGTCGCGCGCCGGTTCGCCGGCGGCGACGAGCACGCGATCGCCTTCGACGAGGAGGCTTATTCGCTCGGTCTCACGCCAGGATACGAATTCGACACGGACACAATCCGCTTCACCTATTCGTCGATGACCACCCCTGCCGAGGTCTACGACTACGACCTCGGCACGCGCGAGCGCGTCCTGCGCAAGCGCCAGGAGGTGCCGAGCGGCCATGATCCGGCGCGGTACGTGACCCGCCGCCTGTTCGCACGGACGAGCGACGGCGAAGACGTGCCGATCTCGATCCTGCATCGCCGCGATCTCGTCCTCGACGGCTCGGCGCCCTGCCTTCTCTACGGTTACGGCGCCTACGGCAGCGCCATGCCGGCCGGCTTCCGCACCAATCCGTTGTCGCTCGTCGACCGCGGCTTCGTGTATGCCATCGCGCATGTGCGCGGCGGCACCGAGAAAGGCTGGCGCTGGTATCTTCAGGGCAAACGCCGGAACAAGCCGAACACGTTCGGCGATTTCATCGCCTGTGCGGAAGCGCTGGTCGAGGCCGGCTACACCGCGCCGAGCCGCCTCGTCGCTTTCGGCGGCAGCGCCGGCGGCATGCTCATGGGCGCCGTCGCCAACCTGCGGCCTGAACTCTTTGCCGGCATCGTCGCCGACGTCCCGTTCGTGGACGTGCTCAACACCATGCTCGACGGCGATCTGCCGCTGACGCCGCCGGAATGGCCCGAATGGGGCAATCCGCGCGAGGATGCCGACGATTTTCAGGTGATCCGGTCCTATTCCCCTTACGACAACGTCCGGCCGCAGCCCTATCCCGCCATCCTCGCCATCGGCGGCCTCACGGACCCGCGCGTCACCTATTGGGAGCCGGCCAAATGGGTGGCCGCCCTGCGCGCCACGATGACCGGCGGCGGCCCGGTGCTCCTCAAGATCAACATGGAGGCGGGCCACGGCGGCGCTAGCGGCCGCTTCGACCGGCTCGAGGAGGTCGCCCTCATCTACGCCTTCGCGCTTGAGGCTGCCGAAGGGTTTCGCTCAAGCGGGCCGCCACAGGCCGGACGCCGCGCGCAGACGCCTTAGTCGAGCCTGGTTGCCAGGATGGCGAACGTGAACGGGTCGAGTTCGATATCGAACTGGCGACCGTCGGCGAAAACGGCATCGTCGACAATCCAGCGGCCATCATCGAGCTCGATGTCCTCCCAGCGCTGGAAGCCGGCGAAAAGCAGAGTCGCCTCGATACGCGCTCGCTCCACGGGGGTTGGAGCGCGATCAGCCCAAGCCGGTTGCAAGGCTGTGATCGCGAAAGCCAAGCTCAGGATGGTGTGTTTCATGGCCCACCTCCGATCCGCCGGAAAACGCAGCGTCTCGGTCATGGTTCCAAGCGACGTCCGTGCCGATCCGAACAAGCAACGCGGCACGCCGGACCGACTGGTGGCCCGCGTTAGGCCGGTGTGGCGGTCTTGGCCTTGTCGCCGCCCGCGGCAATGAACTCCTTGAGTTCCTCCAGCGAGGTGAAGCGGAACTTGCCGGCCGGCGTCTCGGCCTCGATCGAGCCGTCCGAATACATGATGTAGAAATTGCCGCCCGAATTGTAGGTGCCGACCACGGTCGCCGCGCCCTCCGCCTCGGTCTCCTGCGCTCCGGGCGCAGGCTCGGTCGAAGCTGCCGTGCTCGGTTCGCGGGCAGCCGCCGGAGGAGCGGCGAGCTCGAACAGTTCGTCACCCTCGTCCGTGAGGACCGGCGGCGGCTCCGTGCGGGGCCGTTGCGGCGGCGCCGGCGACACGCTCGGCTCCGCGGTGATATCGGGGTCCTTGAGCTCGGCGAGACCGGGCCCAGCCGGCGGCGGCGGAGCGCTGGAACGATCGAGCGGCGGCGCCGGCGAGAAGTCCGGCTGCAGCGAAAAGCTCGTCCCCTCAGGTCGGGTCAGCCGGTCGGCAAGACGCGTGAACTCGTCTTCGAGCATCTGTAGCCGCGCCACGGCCGTCGCGATCCCGGCGAGGAGCGCTCCGCTTGCCGCCATGACGCTGCCCGAGATGACCATGGTCCAGCCGCGCTCCATGACGATGATGTCGGAGCCGGAATAGATCGCGAGCAACCCGCCGGCGACCATCACCCCCGCGACCACATACAACCCCAAGACCATATCGAGCGACCAACCCCTGGACTAACCGGCTCAGAAGCCTAAAGTTTCGCCGCCCGTTTGCAACCGGCGAGGGCGGCATGCGTTGCTGTCCGACAAGGGCCGCTCGATGGGACGCGAGGCTCAGTCCCGCCGGAGGCCTGGCGAGAACACCTCAAGGAGACGTCGATGTCGTTCACCCTGCCTGACCTGCCCTATCCGTATGACGCCCTGCAGCCCTACATGTCGCGGGAAACCCTCGAATATCACCACGACAAGCACCACGCCGCTTACGTCAATACCGGCAACAACCTCCTGAAGGGCTCGGAACTCGAGGGCAAGAGCGTCGAGGAGGTCGTCAAGGGCTCGTATGGCAAGAATCAGGCGCTCTTCAACAATGCCGGACAGCATTACAACCACATCCATTTTTGGCAGTGGATGAAGCCGAATGGCGGCGGCAAGGTGCCGGGCGCGCTCGAGAAGAAGATCGCCGAGGATCTCGGCTCTGTCGACAAGATGAAGGAGGACTTCATCCAGGCCGGCGTCACCCAGTTCGGCTCCGGCTGGTGCTGGCTCGCCGTCAAGGACGGCAAGATCACGATTATGAAGACGCCGAACGGCGAGAATCCGCTCGTGCACGGCGCGACGCCGATCCTCGGCTGCGACGTGTGGGAGCACTCCTACTACATCGATTATCGCAACCGGCGACCCGACTACCTCAAGGCTTTCATGGACAACTTGGTCAATTGGGAGCACGTGGAGCGCCTGTACGGGCAAGCGCGCGCCTGATGGCGGTCTGCGACAGGGCCGTCTCGGCCCTGTCGCTCTCTCCGCCAAGCAGGCGCCGGGCAGGGCGCCCGCATGACGGCGCGGAGGATCGTTTTTCGTCCCTCACGGCAGCCGCGGCACCAAGGCGACCCGCCGCGATCGCAGCAATTCGCCGAAAGCCTCTGAGGCAAGATACGCGTATTCCCGCTCCCGGCTCGCGACCACTGGATCGAGCGCGGCGAGCTCCGCGTCCACATGGCCGGGATGGCACATGACGACGGGACGCGGGCCGAGCGCGTCGAAGGCGCGCGCGAATTCAGCCGCCACGTCCCCGGCCGGGTCGAACGGATTGAAGCCGGAGAAGCCCTCATTGACCGAAAAGCCGGCCGCGCGCGCCGCCTGCGCAAAACCGGTTGCCAGCGCCCGCACGGTCAGCGCCTTCCGGACGGCGACGCGCCGCTTCAGGATGGCGCGGAGGCGGTCGGACGGATCGCGCAGCCAGACGCCTCGCCAGCCCCGGCTACCGAGCGCCGCGAGAAGCTCCGCGCGGATTCCGGGCAGCACGTGGACGTGCTGATGCCCGTCGACGAAATCGGGCGGCCGCCCCATGGCGGCCTCGAATGCCGCCAGCTGACGCTCGATCTCCTCCCTGATCTCGCCTCGCGGCGATCGCCCGAGAAGGGCGGTCCGCATCACCGTGGACAGGGACGGCAAGGCGCCGTTGGGAGCCAGGCGCGGCATGGCCCCGAGCGGCGCGCCGAGGGTCAGGTTCAGGTGCAGCCCGACGCCGAGGCGCCCGTCGCATTCGCGCAGCGCCGGCGCCAGGCGGGGCCACCACGGACGGCTCGTCATGGCGCTCGTCGCCGACAGCCTGCCCGCCCGGGCGAGGTCGAGAATGGCGCGGCTCACCCCTTCCGTAACGGCGAAATCGTCGGCGCACAGCACAACCTGCCGCATTGTTGCCGCCGAGCGATCCCGCTTTGTAACCACGACTGCCACGATCCCTTGAGGAGAATGGGAAACTCGGCTCAATAGCCTCTCCGAACACGGGTTAGCATGTGACAAGCCGCGACATCGAGATCAGCGTCGTCATTCCGGTCTACAACGAGGGCCCGACGATCGCCCCGCTCTGCGACCGGCTCGTGGCGGTGCTGGAGCGCATCACGCAATCCTGGGAGATCGTCTTCATCGACGACGGCAGCCAGGATGGCACAACCGCCGCCATCAGGGAGCGTCATGCCGTTGATGAGCGCATCGGCGCGGTGACGTTCAGCCGCAACTTCGGCAAGGAGATCGCCATCGCGGCCGGACTCGACCACGCGCGCGGCCGCGCCGTCGTGATCATGGATGCCGACCTGCAGCATCCGCCTGAAGCCATCGCGACCTTCGTGCAGCGCTGGCGCGAAGGCTACACCATGGTCTACGGCCAGCGCACGGGCCGCGAAGGCGAGGGCCGGCTCAAACGCGGCCTGACGCGCGCCTTCTACCGCCTCTTCGACCGCTTCGGCGAAACGCGGCTGCCGGAAGGGGCCGGCGACTTTCGCCTGATCGACCGCAAGGGCGTCGAGGTGCTGCGCTCCCTCGGCGAGCGGGCGCGCTTCTCGAAAGGGCTTTACGCGTGGATCGGCTTCAAGGCGATCGGCGTGCCGTTCGGCGTCGAGGAACGCCGATACGGCACCACCAAGTGGAGCTTGCGAAAGCTGTTCCGGTTCGCCTTCGACGGCATCACGGCCTTCTCGACCATGCCGCTGCGCGTATGGACTTATCTCGGCCTCCTGGTCTCGCTCGGCGCCATCGCCACGGCCGTGTTCTTCGCCGTGCGCACGCTCCTGTTCGGCACGGACCTGCCGGGCTTCCCCTCGCTCATCGTGTCGGTCATGTTCTTCTCGGGGATCCAGCTCATGTCTCTCGGCATCATCGGCGAATATGTCGGCCGCATCTTCGCCGAGGTGAAGCGGCGTCCGCTCTACATCGTCGAGGAGCGCCTCGGCGGCCCGACGGAGGCGGGCGACGCCATCGTCCGCGACGAGCGGCGCGCGCCGCGTCTGTAGGGCTGTCATGGTCCCCAATCATTGCGGAATGCCTTCCGGCACTGTGACGGTCAGGCGCGAAGGCCGATGCTGAAGAAGCTCCTCTCGGTCGGCGGCTGGACGCTCGTCTCGCGCATCACCGGCTTCTTTCGCGACATCGTCATCGCCGCCCTGATGGGGACCGGCCTGGTGGCCGACGCTTTCGTCGTCGCCCTGCGCCTGCCCAACCATTTTCGCGCCATCTTCGGCGAGGGCGCGTTCAACTCCGCCTTCATTCCCACCTACGCGCGCGTGCACGAGACGGGCGGGCCCGATCCGGCGCGGCTTTTCGCCGACCGCGTCTTCTCGCTGATGCTTGTCGTGCAAATCGTCCTCCTCGTCATCGCTTGGGCGGCGATGCCCTGGGTGGTGCGCCTGCTCGCGCCCGGCTTCGTTGACGAGCCGGCCAAGTACGAGCTCGCCGTCGCGCTGACCCGCATCACCTTCCCCTACCTTCTCTTCGTCACCCTGGTGACGATCCTGTCGGGGATTCTCAATGCGCACGAGCGCTTCGCCGCCGCCGCCGCGGCGCCCGTACTGCTCAATCTCTCGATCATCGGCGGGCTCGCGCTCGCGGCGCTGTTCCCGACGGCCGGGCACGCGGCCGCCTGGGGCGTCGCCGCCGCCGGCGTGTTCGAGTTCCTCCTGCTCTGGCTAGCCGTTCGCCGCGCCGGGGTCGCGCCCGGCCTGGAGCGGCCGCGGCTCGACGGCGATATGCGCGCCTTCTTCCGCACGCTCGGCCCGGCGGTGGTCGGCTCGGCCGGCATCCAGATCGCCATGTTCGCCGACACGATCATCGCCTCGCTCCTGCCGACCGGCGCCGTCTCCTCGCTTTACTACGCCGATCGTCTCTATCAGCTGCCGGTCGGCGTGATCGGCATCGCCGCCGGCACGGTTCTTCTGCCGGAGATGAGCCGCCGCATCGCCGCCGGCGACGTCGCCGGCGCGCACGCGGCGCAGAACCGGGCGCTCGGCTTCACGCTGGCGCTGGCGGCGCCGTTCGTGATCGCCTTCCTGACCCTTCCCGAGCTCATCATGGCGGCCCTGTTCGGGCGCGGCGCCTTCGACGCGGCGGCGGCGGAAGGGGCCGGGGCCGTGCTGGCGGCTTACGCAGTCGGCCTGCCGGCGGTGGTCCTGATCCGCTCCGCCGTGGCCAGCTTCTACGCCCGCGCCGACACGACGACGCCAGTCATTGCCGCCCTTGCGGCCGTCGCGGTCAACGTCCTGCTCAAGATCGTGCTCGTGACGCCCCTCGGCGTCGTCGGCCTTGCGCTCGCCACGGCTGCCGGCGCCTGGGTCAACCTGCTGCTCCTCCTTGTCCTGGCCTACCGACGCGACTGGACGGCGCCGAGCGGAGCGCTCGGCCGGATCGCCGCCGCCGTCACGGCCGCGAGCCTCCTCCTGGCGCTGTTCGTGGTCGTCGCGCGCGCGCCTCTGGGCGCCATGTCAGAGACCTTCGGCGCGGCGCGCGAGGAGATCCTGCTGGTCCTGCTCGGCAGCGGCGGCGCCGCCGTCTACGGCCTCGGGGTGCTGGCGGCCACCAAGCTCCTCGGCCTCCGCCTCGCGCGCTTCTGACCTGTCATCCCCCTCCCCTCCGTCGGCAAGGCCGGCTCCGGCCGGAATGACGCTGCAACGTTGCCGAAACATCGGCGACATCGGCGCGAAACGTCGCCGCTCTAGCCTGTGCTCATACGCGAATCGCCGGCTAGGCCCGGACGCGCGTAAACGAACAGGGAACAACGACCATGACCCGTGGGGAAAACCATTCCTGGAAGCCGATCGTCACCGCGCCGCGCGACACGGCGGTCCTCGTTTATTCGCTGCGTTGGGGCGCGATCGTCGCCACCCTCGATGCGGAAAGCGGCGAGTGGCGCACGCCGATGCGCTATCCGGCCAGCTTGAGCGGACAGGACGCCGCGCTCATCACCCATTGGATGCCGATGCCGGGGGTGCCCGCCGAGCTGACGCGGCCTCGCTCGCCCTGGCTTAGCCTCGCAGCATAGATCGCCAGGCGTTGTGATTGGATCAATCAGAACGCGTGAACGTGATCGATTCCAAGGAGTTAAGCATGGGGGCGGTTCGGGGCCGTTTTCAAACGGGAAGCGCGCCCTTACGCTTGTGGCATGCAGCCGCCTTCCCTCGCGTCCATCCGCGTCGTCGTCTTCGATGCCTATGGCACGTTGTTCGACGTCCATTCGGCCGTGGCGCGCCATGCCGCCAGGATCGGTCCGGACGCGGCTCGCCTGTCGGAGCTTTGGCGGACCAAGCAGCTTGAATATAGCTGGGTGTCGGCCCTCGTCGGGCGCTATGAGCCGTTCTGGGGTTTGACCGAGCAGGCGCTCGATCACGCCCTCGCGCGCTATCCCTCGGTCGATGCCGCGGCACGGCCGCTTCTCCTCGCAGCGTATCGTGAGCTCGACGCCTATCCGGAGGCGTCGGCCGCCCTGGCGCGCTTGCGGCAGCGGCGATTGCGCACGGCGATTCTGTCGAACGGCGACCCCGCCATGCTCGGCGCAGCCGTCGCCTCGGCGGGCCTCGGCAACCATCTCGATGCCGTGCTCTCCGTCGATGCGGCAAAAACCTTCAAGACCGATCCGCGCGCCTACGGGATCGCGGTCGCGACGTTGGCGGCCGACAAGCGCGAGATTGCCTTCGTGTCGTCGAACCGCTGGGATGTCGCCGGCGCGACGGCCTTCGGCTTTCCGTCGATTTGGGTGAACCGCTCTGAGCTCCCAGACGAATATCCGAGCTTGCCGCCCCTCGCGGCGATCAGGCATCTCGGCGAGCTCTCACAGTTACTCGCTTAGATTCCGACGTGTCGGCATCGTGTCCAGATCACGATGCGTTTTGATCGAGTCGACCAAAACGCATGAACGTGATCGAAGTTGAGCATGATGTTCTTCCGAACAGTGGTTTTCACGTTTCGGCATCATGCTCTAGCGGCGCGCCGGCTGCACGCGGCTCGCCTGACTCAGCGCCACCCGCCAGCCGTCCGCCCCCTTCACATAGACCGTGAGCCAGCGGAAGCGCGGCGCTTGCCGGGTCTCGCGGTCCTTGACCGGGCTCACGGCGACGACGGCGACCGTCGCCGGCTCGAACACCTCCACCACCATGTTCTCCTCAGGGGCGGTCTCGATGGTCGGTTCGCCCGACAGGAGAAGGGCGATGCGGTCGCCCTTGTGGTCGACCCGGCCGGAATCGCGCAGGTGGCTGAAATTGTCGGCATAGGCCGCGTCCAGCGCCCGTTTGTCCTTCGCCTCGATGGCGGCGCGAACCTTCTCGCGGAAGGCGAGCGCCTCGCGCGCCAGAGGCGCCTCGTCCGGCCGAGACGGGCGAACGCCTTGCGCAAAGGCCGCGACCGGCGCTGCGGCGACGAGCACCAGCAGGGCCGCCCGGCGGGAGAGCCGCATGGCCGGCCTCACGACGCCAGCGCGGCCAGGATGCGCGCCCAGCTGCGCGCGCCTTTATGGAAGCTGGTCAGATCGTATTTCTCGTTCGGCGAATGCACGCGGTCGTCGTCGAGAGCGAAGCCGACGAGCAGCGTGTCGAGGCCGAGCGTGCGCTTGAAGTCGCCGACGATCGGGATGGAGCCGCCCGAGCCGATGGTGACCGGCTCCCGGCCCCATTCATCGTGCAAGGCGGCTTGCGCTTGTCGCAGGGCCGGCATGTCGTAGGACACGGCGAGCGCAGCCGAGCCCTTGTGCTTGACGAACTCGACCGAGCAATCCGCCGGGATGCGCGCGCGCACGAACGCCTTGAAGGCGTCGCTGATCGCCTGCGGATCCTGGTCGCCGACCAGCCGGAACGAAATCTTGGCGCTCGCCTCCGCGGCGATGACCGTCTTGGCGCCGATCCCGGTATAGCCGCCGACGATGCCGTTGACGTCGCAGGTCGGGCGCGACTGGATCTGCTCGATGAGAATACGGTCCGTCTCGCCGGCCGGGAGCTTCAAGCCAACCTGGCCCAGAAACTCGTCGGGCGTGAGATTGAGGCGACGCCACTGCTCGAGGACGGCCGGCGGCGTCTCGCGCACGCCGTCGTAGAAGCCCGGGACGGTCACGCGCCCGTGCTCGTCATGCAGATCGGCGATGATGCCGGCGAGCACGTGGACCGGGTTGCGGGCGGCGCCGCCGAACAGACCGGAATGCAGGTCGCGGTCGGCGCAGCGCACGATGATCTCTTCGTAGACGAGGCCGCGCAGCGAAGTCGTGATGGCCGGCGTCTTGCCGTCCCACATGCCGGTATCGCAGACGAGCGCCACGTCGGCCTTGAGCTCGTCGCGGTTGGCGGCGACGAATTCGGGCAGGAACTTCGAGCCGTCCTCCTCGGCGCCCTCGATCAGGATGGTGACGCCGACGGGCAGCGCGCCGGTCATGGCCTTCCAGGCCCGGCACGCCTCGATGAAAGTCATCACCTGCCCTTTGTCGTCG
>DASQLE010000682.1:0-3603 GCA_035630175.1 Beijerinckiaceae bacterium | reverse complement strand
AGCGAGGGGCCTGGAGCGCCTGCGCAACGGCCCGGCGCAGCTCGTCGGAGCTGATCGGCTTGGCGATCAGGGTGTCGCCGCCGGACTTGCCGGTCAGGGACAGGAACTCGGTATAGCCCGACAGGAAGACGACGCGCAGTGCCGGCCGGCATTGGCGCGCCGCCTGCGCGATGGCGTCGCCCTTCATCTCCGGCAACAGGTAGTCGACCACGAGCAGGTCGAAGGGCTGGCGCTCGAGCAGGGAGAGCGCCTCGGAGCCGCTCGCCGCCTCCGACACCTTGTAGCCGGCCTCCCGCAGCTCGTCGCCGACGGCATTGCGGACGGCCGGGTTGTCATCGACCAGAAGAATCGCGCTCATCCACTCACAGTCCGATCGCTACCTCGTCTTCGGATCCTGTCCCGCCGAGCCAGGCTGGGGACGCGTGCGGACGGATCCTTGAGATGCTCCGCATCAGGCAGAGGGAAGTTGGGCCGGAGAGCGGCCCGAAGGCCGAGTTCCGACGGACCATGTATCGCGGCGCCGGCTTGTGCCTGACGCTCGACCGAGCCCGCCCGCATATTCGCTTGGGCTTTCTTGTGGGCCGGTGGCGCAGATTTCGATCCGAATCGTTAATATCGCGTTAACGTCTCGCGCCTGCGCAGGGCACAACCGGGAAAGGGCCCACCATGACGACGCTCAAGGAGTTCGAGGAAGCGCTTCGCGAGCAGGGCATGAACATGGCGCTCGCGGTGCTCGAGCGGCTGCGGCAGCGCGATCGGGCGGTGCGCTCGGCGGCTCCGCCACGGCGGGTGCGCGGAACCAAGATGACGCCGGACTTGGCGCGACGAGTCCTCGAGCTGCACCGGACCACCGAGCTCACCCAGCAGGAGATCGCCTTCAGGCTCGGCGTCAATCAGGGCCGCGTCAACGAGGTGGTCAAGCGTGGCAAATGGCTGACGGACGATCCGAACGCGCCCGAGGCTCTGGCGCGGGACAAGGCAGTGGCGCGGGCCGGCAAAGCCGCGCGGCGGGGGAGCGCCGGCCATCGACCGCAACGCGCGGCCCCGGCGCCGCGCAAGCCGCCCGCGCCCCAGCAGGCGCAGCTCACGCTCGGCGATCTCTGATTGCGAGCGTCTCCGCGCAGGATGCCGGCGCGCGCGCCGGACCGCTTCCTGGAACCGCGGTCCCGAGGGGCGACAAGTCAGCCATCGGCCGCGCTCGGCCTACGCGGCTCCGAGCGCGTCGAGCGAGGTCGCCGCTGCGCTACACCGCCGCCTGCGCCGGCAGGCCCGGCGTCGACTTTCCCAAGGCTTCGGAGAGGCCATCGAGAACGCTGGCCAGGCGCTCGTCCGCGCCGCTCGTGTCGGGCCGCGGGCGCATCATGGGTCGACGCGCCTTGCGCTCGCCCTCGTCGCCATCGCTCGCCGCAGCCGCGGTCTCCGGGTCCTTCGGCCAGCCCGCCAAGCGGCGCAGCGCATCGAACGTGCTGTCCTCGCCCGCGCCGGTCTCGACCGCCGACGCCGGGCGGTCCGGCGAGGCACCGGCCTGGAGCCCTTCGATCGCGTCGAGCAGCGCATCGAGCGCCGCGTCGGACACCGCCGCCTCGGGGCCCTGCGGCAGCCCGGACAAGGCGATCGACCGGCGCGCATAACCGTTGTCGTCCGATACCTCGGCGCCGAACCACGCGGGCAGATCGAACGCGGCGGCCTGATCGGGCGTCTCGAACTCGACCGAGACGGTGTCGAGCGGTCCGGGGAGGGTCAGCCGATCGACGAGCGCGTCCCGGCCGCCGAGAGGCAGCCGCGAGCGCCGAAACGCGACGCGTCCCGCCGCGACCTCCAGCAGCGCCTCCGCATGCGATAGAGGCAGGTCGGTGACGTCGTCTGCGGCCTCCGGGCCGGCGCCGAACGAGGTCAAGACGAGATGCGACCGCCCGGCCTCGATCCTGACATGCGATTGGCGCTCCGCTTGCGGGACGAAATGTCCCTCGGTGACGCCTTCCGAGCCGAGCTCCTTATGGACGAGGCGAGCAAACGGCGAAGCTAAAAGAAAACGACGCGTAACTGGCATGCGCTACTCCATGAACCCGAACGTCACGATGACGATGACGCGATTCGCATGTGGGGGATGGAGCGTTGCTCGCGCCGAAACCGAGCGCACGTCTGGCGAAGAGATGGCGATTTTGAGATTGTCCCCAATGCTCCGCCGGGAGTTGAGGATCCTTGGAGGCGGCAGAGGCAACGCGGGTCCGCAGACCGGCTGCGTCCGCAGCACGCCCGACTCGACGGAGGTGCTTGGGGCCGCGATGCCGGCGGCCGCGTGCCAACGCGTTTGGTGCTCTCCGGCTAGCGCCGTTGCCGCTGTCGCGGAAACGGCTCAGGTCCTTATCGCATGATCCTCGCGCGACGCGATCCGCTTCACGCGAGAAGGATTCAGCTCAGCAACGAGCCGGGATGCGCGTCGTTGGCGTGATCGAGGGGGATCTCGCTGAGCAGCACGAGCTCAGCCGTCATGTCGTCGAACACGACACAGGAGCCGAGCGACGGGTGCTTGCCGATCGTCGTCGCGACGGCGCCGCGCTCGACGCGCCCGAACACGCTGAGATGCTGCTGGAGTTCCGCAAATTGCTCGGCCGTAATCACTTTTTGATGCATGGTAGCCCCCTGACGTCCGGGAGCACGACGCTCTGATTCACCGGACCGCGTCAACGCGCTGAGCGAGGCCGCCGGCGAGATGCGAGATGAGTGAATCGAAAAAGCAACATTCCTCGCGGCGCGGCTTTCAAGCACCGGCTCGCGCGCCCGCATCCTTCCTCGCGGCGACGTCGGCGGCAGCGACCTTATAGGCGTCGAAGTCGCGACCCGACGCGGTGGCGCGCTCGCGCACGACGATAACGTCGCCGGGAGCGAAGGTGCCGACATCCACTTCCTTGTTCGGCAGGATGACGATGGCCCGGTCGCGGACATGGACCACCACCTGCCCGGCATGGTCGACCGCCGCCTGCGCCCACCGCCGGATCTGGCCGAGATACGGCTCGGCGCGCCAGGCCGCCGGCGTGCCCGGATCGACATGCACGACGATGCGCTTGCCGCCGGCCTCGAAGCTCAACACCATCTTCGCGCGTGTCGGCTGCCATTCGGGCCCGAGCCGCTCCAGCGTCAGCCAAGCGCAATGAAAGGTGCGGCATTCCCGCGGGCGGCTGTCATAGATCGTGCACCCGGCCCGGTTTGGGGCGCAGTGCGGGCACCATGCCCCCTTCGGCTTGTCGAGTTCCTCGATGCGCATGATCTTGCAGCACAAGGCGCAGCCGCCGCAGCCGCGTCCAGGCACGATCGAAACCGCCTCGGCCGAACCAGCCTTCGTCTCGTCCAGGGTCACGCCTTCCCTCCTCGGCGTGTTCTACGGGATTCTCGCAACCGCGGCCAATGCGTGACGGCGCACCCAGCGCCGCCGGTGCCTCGCCGCCAATCGCGTCCGGGCTGGACACATTGGAGATGGCGATCCTGGGAGGTAACCGCGACCAACGGTTCAGCGGGGAGGGAACCCCGGCCGTTGGACGTGGCCGACGCCTGGATAAGGAGCGCAGAGCGTCGAGCCGAGCGGCTACGCCATGGCGAGCTCGC
>DASQLE010000681.1:0-6984 GCA_035630175.1 Beijerinckiaceae bacterium | reverse complement strand
GCGATCATCGCCGGAGGCGCCGGGCTGATCGGCGGCGCGCTTCTCGGTGGAGACGGCGCCCCCGCGCAATACGCCGACCCGACCTTCGACCTGTATCCGGCCAAGCGCAACGAGCGCTACCCGCTCGACCGCGACCCGACGCCCGAGCCCATCAGCGCCGACTACAACAACTTCTATGAGTTCGGCTCGTCGAAGAGCGTCGCTGCCGCCGCGCGGGTGCTTAAGGCGCGGCCGTGGACCGTCGCGGTCGACGGCCTCGTCGAGAAGCCGTTCGAGATCGGCGTCGACGATCTCATCCGCAAGATGCCGCTCGAGGAGCGGCTCTACCGCCTGCGCTGCGTCGAGGCCTGGGCCATGGCGGTGCCGTGGACCGGCTTTCCGCTGAAGGCGCTCGTCGATCTGGCGCGGCCGCTCTCGTCGGCGCGCTATGTCCGGTTGCAGACCTTCCTCAACCGAGCGGTGGCCTCGGGCCAGCGGCAAACCTGGTATCCGTGGCCGTACACGGAAGGCGTGACGGTCGCCGAGGCCTCCCACGAGCTCGCCTTCCTGGTCACGGGCGCCTACGGCAAGCCGCTCGTCAACCAGTTCGGAGCGCCGCTGCGCCTGGCCCTGCCGTGGAAATACGGCTTCAAATCCGTGAAATCGATCGTGCGCATCACCTTCACGGAGGAACGGCCGAAATCGTTCTGGGAGGCGCTGCAGCCGTCCGAATACGGCTTCTGGGCCAACGTCAACCCGGCCGTGCCGCATCCGCGCTGGAGCCAGGCGAGCGAGCGCATCCTCGGCACGAGCGAGACCCGCCCGAGCGTCATCTACAACGGCTACGGCGAATACGTCGCCGGGCTCTACACGGGCTTGGACAAGGAGCGGCTCTACGTGTGACCCCATCATCCCTCCCCTTCAGGGGAGGGCCGAGTGCGGAGCACCGGGGTGGGGTCATCGCGTGTCAGGATATGGCGCTCCGCGCCATGACCACACCCGGCTCGCATGCTGCCGCACGCGAGTCGGCCCTCCCCTGAAGGGAAGGGAGAGGTTCAGTAAGTCCAGCGCTGGGCTTTCGAGATCAGGAAATCGCGGAAAGCCTGCACGCGCGCCACCGAGCGCATCTCTTCCGCGTAGACGAGGTAGCTGTCGAGGGACGGCATCTCGGTGTCCCGCAGGATCTGCGTCAGGTTCGAGGAGCCGTCGACCGCGTAATCGGGCAAGACGCCGATGCCGGCGCCGGTCTGCACCGCCAGCCGCAGCGCCGAGATGTTGTTGACCATGAAATGGACGGGGCGCGGCTCGCGCAGGTCGCGGCCGGCGGTCGTCAGCCAATGCACCTCGAGCAGGTAGGACGGCTCCTGCTCGCCGCCGAACGAGATGAGGCGGTGGTTGTCGAGGTCCTCCAGGTTCTTCGGCTCGCCGAAGCGCTTGATGTAGTCGGTCGAGGCGTAGACGTGGAAATGCACCGTGAACAGGCGCCGCTGGATGAGGTCGGGCTGCGCCGGCCGGCGCAGGCGCACGGCCACGTCCGCCTCGCGCATGGCGAGGTCGAGCTCCTCGTTGGTGAGGATGAGCTGGATGCGGATGTCGGGATAAAGGTCGAGGAACTCGGCGACCCTCTGGGCGAGCCATATGGAGCCGACGCCGACGGTCGCCGTCACCTTGAGCTCGCCCGCGGGGCGCTCGCTGGTCTCGGCCAGGCGCCCGCGCGTCGTCTCGAGCCGCATCTTCATGTCGCGCGCGGCCCGGAACAGGAGATCGCCCTGCTCGGTCAGGATCAGGCCGCGGGCGTGACGGTGGAACAGCGGCGCCTTGAGCTCCCGCTCGAGCGCGCTGATCTGACGGCTCACGGCCGATTGGCTGAGCCCGAGCGCTTCCCCGGCGCGCGTGAAGCTGCCCGCCTCCGCGACGTTGAAGAAGATGCGGACCTTGTCCCAATCCACGGCGATACCTCAAAGGACGCAAGCGGCAACAGCTATAAACCTCCTCATCGGCGGGGATGAGGGGGAGATCGGATTGCGCGGCTGTCGCAACTTCTACTCGGCGGCTTGCCGCGTGGCTTCCTGGGCGGCGAGAAAGCGTTCGGCCTCGAGCGCGGCCATGCACCCCATACCCGCCGCGGTGACCGCTTGTCGATAAACATCGTCGGTGACGTCGCCGGCCGCGTAGACGCCCGCGATGTTGGTGGCGGTCGAATCCGGCAGGGTCAGAAGGTAGCCGCCGGCCTTGATGTCGAGCTGCCCGGCGAACAGCTCGGTCGCCGGCTTGTGGCCGATGGCGATGAAGACCCCGTCCGTCTTCATCTCCGTGAGGGCGCCGGTCTTGAGGTTGCGGAGGCGCACGCGATCGACGGACAAAGGCCCCTCGCTGCCGCCGATCTCCTCGACAGCGCTGTCCCAGACGACGGAAACGCGCTCGTGCTTGAACAGGCGGTCCTGCAAGATGCGCTCGGCCCGGAAGGCGTCGCGGCGATGGACCACTGTCACCTTGGCGGCGATGTGGGCGAGGTAGAGGGCCTCCTCGACGGCGGTGTTGCCGCCGCCGACCACCACCACCTCCTTGCCGCGGAAGAAGAAGCCGTCGCATGTGGCGCAGGCCGAGACGCCGAAACCTTGGAACTTGGCTTCCGAGGGCAGGCCCAGCCACTTGGCTTGGGCGCCGGTGGCGATCACAAGGGCGTCGCAGCTATAGGTGTCGCCGGAATCGCCCGTGATCCGGAACGGCCGCTGTCCCAATTCGACCTTGACCACGTGGTCGGACACGGTGCGGGTGCCGACATGCTCGGCCTGCAGCCGCATCTGCTCCATCAGCCAGGGGCCCTGGATGACGTCGGCGAAGCCGGGATAATTCTCGACGTCCGTGGTGATCATGAGCTGGCCGCCGGGCTGGAAGCCCGAGATGAGCATCGGCTGCAGCATGGCGCGCGCCGCATAGATGGCGGCCGTGTAGCCGGCCGGCCCCGAGCCGACGATGATGAGCTTGGCGTGGCTATGACCCATGGATGTCTCCGGGAGCGCCGCTCGGGAGCGTCAGGAAAGCCCGAGGGCGCGGCGATGGCGGGCAAGGCCGGCGGCGACGGCCGCGGCGATGACAGGCGTTGAATCTAATGGTTGGTAGGGCCAAGCTTCAAGCCTGCCCGCGAAGGGCTTCACAGCCCCGTGGCGTTCGAGGCCGGCGATGAAGGCCGACAGCTTCGGGTGCCCTCCCGAGGGCTCGAACAAGAGGATGGGCGCGCCCGTCGCCGCCGCCTCACCGACCATATTGGCGGAATCGGCCGTCGCCACGACGGCGTCGGCCAAGGCCAGCATGGCGAGGTAGGGGTTGTCGCCGCCCCCGTCCCAGAAGAAGCCGCGCTCGCCGGCGAGGTCTTGCAGGGCCTCGCGCAGGGCCGCCGGCGTGCGCCGGGAGGCGGTGATCATCAGGGACGCGCCGGTCCCGGCGAGACGCCGCAGGTCGTCGGTGAAGCGGGCGACGTCGTCCGCCTTGAAGCGGTGGTGCCGGCTGTCGCCGCCGGCGAGCACGGCGACGCGCGGCTTCGGCAGGCCGGCGAGGCGCGGGTCGGGCCGCGCGCGGGCGCCGGCGAGGCGCGCGGCCGAGACCCGGTGCGGCGAGGTGAGGGTGGCAAGGACGTTCGGCCCGCGCAGCCGGTCGTGCTCGGGAACCCAGATCAGGTCGGCGGATGAGGGTCCGGTGCGCGGGTCCTTGAGGATGACCGTGAAGGTGCGCCGGCCGGATGCCCGCTTGACGGCGCGCACGTACGGCACGGCGCGGCGGCCGGACGCGACCAGGAGGTCGGGGAAGGGAGCCGCCAGCGGGCCGGCGGGACGGGACGGCGCCTCGCGCGGATCGATCGGCCCGAACGGCATCAGCCAGGAGAAAGGCGGACGCGGCGCGACGCGCCGGATTTCGGGCACCATCCCGAGCGCCTCAGTGACGCCGAGGCATTGCGCCTCGTCGCCCGCTTTGCCGTCGCTCAGGACCCAGGCCGTCAGATGGGGCAGATGGTGCTCCGGGCCGCCACCCCGGTTCACCCGCCGATCGTTCGCCGGAGCCAGGACGCGTAATGCTGCGCCAGGTAGAGCGTGCGCCTCTGCTCCGATTGCGGATCGTACCACGACGAGGAGGCGCTGGCCGGCGTCGCCGAGAGCTGCGGATAGCGGGCGAGGATCTCGCCGCGCGGGCCGACCACCAGGGCCTCGCCTTCGAGATAATCCGACGAGATGCTGCCGCCGTGGCGGTCGCCGCCGCCGCCGCCGTAGCTCGACAGCTGGATGCCGGTGATGCGGACCACGAGGCGCGGCCCGCCGCGACCGATGCGGTCGGCGAAAGCGCGCTGCGTTTCCGCCAGCAGCGCCGCGCGGATGAACTCCGCATACGGCCCGAGGCCGCGCGCACGTAGGGGACGGACGTCGACCGTCACGGACGAGAACTGCCACGGGGCGGAAGCAAGCTGCGCGACGGCGGGGCCGGCCAAAACGGACCCGGCGGCAGCCGCGACGCCGCAGAGGAAGGAGCGACGAGACAGGGACATGCGCATACTCCGGACCTTCAACAAAACCTCACAAGCGGGCCAGCACGGCGGCTCGCCTCAGCGGAATACGACCTTGATGACCTCGTAGGACTTGCCACCGCCCGGCGTCGTCACTTCCACCGTGTCGCCCACGGTCTTGCCCATCAGGGCGCGGGCGATGGGCGAGGTGATCGAGACGCGGCCCGAGCGCACGTCCGCCTCCGGCTCGCCGACGATCTGGTAGGTCTTCTCCTCCTCGGTGTCCTCGTCAACGAGCTTCACGGTAGCGCCGAACTTGATGCGGTCGCCGGACAGCTTCGACACGTCGATGATCTCGGCCCGCGAGATCATGCTCTCCAGTTCGAGAACGCGCCCCTCGTTCATGGATTGCGCTTCCTTGGCGGCGTGATACTCGGCGTTCTCCGACAGGTCGCCGAGGGCGCGGGCTTCCGCAATCGCCTGGATGATGCGCGGGCGCTCCACCTGCTGCCGGTGGCGCAGTTCCTCCTCCAGAGCCGAAAACCCTTTCCCCGTAATCGGTACCTTGTCCATGATCCGTTCTCTTCAACAAAAAAGGCGTCGCGGAGCAGCTTTGAACCCGCTCCGCGAACGCTGGCCATAAACTTCTCGATGGCTGCCGGTTCCGTCAACCGTCAGCCGAAATACTCCTGCAGCGCCCGCACCTCGAGGTCTCCGCCCTGGTAGGCCTTGATCCCTTCGGCCGCTGCAATCGCACCGGCAAGAGTGGTGTAATACGGCACCTTATGCAAGAGGGCGGCCCGGCGCAGCGACCGCGAGTCCGAGAGGGCGCCGGCCCCTTCGGTGGTATTGAAGACGAGCTGGATATCGCCGTTCTTGATGGCGTCGACCACGTGCGGGCGCCCTTCCAAAACCTTGTTCATCCGCGTTGCGCGCACGCCGTTCTCCTCCAGGAAGCGTTGCGTGCCGCCGGTCGCCAGGATGCGGAAGCCGAGCTCGGCCAGCATGCGCACCGCCGGCAGGATGCGCGCCTTGTCGGAATCGCGCACCGAGACGAACACCGTCCCGGTCCGCGGCACGTTGGTGCCGCCGCCGAGCTGGCTCTTGGCGAAGGCGACGCCGAAGGAGAGGTCGAGGCCGATGACCTCGCCGGTCGAGCGCATCTCCGGGCCGAGCAGCACGTCGACGCCGGGGAAACGCGCGAACGGAAAGACCGCTTCCTTGACGCCGATATGCGGCAGCTCCTTTGCCGTCAGCCCGAAGGAGGCGAGGCTCTCGCCCGCCATGATGCGGGCGGCGATCTTGGCGATCGGCTCGCCGATCACCTTGGCGACGAACGGCACGGTGCGCGAGGCGCGCGGGTTCACCTCGAGCACGTGGATGACGCCGTCCTTGATGGCGTATTGCACGTTCATGAGCCCGACGACGCCGAGCGCGCGCGCCATCGCGCTCGTCTGCCGCTCCAGCTCGGCGATCGTCTCGGCCGACAGCGAGCGCGGCGGCAGCGAGCAGGCCGAGTCGCCCGAATGGATGCCCGCCTCCTCGATATGCTCCATGATGCCGGCGACGAACACCGCCTCGCCGTCGCAGAGCGCGTCGACGTCGACCTCGATGGCGTCGGACAGGTAGCGGTCGAACAGGAGCGGGTTCTTGCCGAGCACGGTGTTGATCTGGCCCGTCTTGTCGTTGGGATAGCGCGCCTTGACGTCGGACGGGATGAGGCTCGGCAAGGTGCCGAGCAGATAATCCTCGAACTGGGCCTCGTCGCGGATGATGGCCATGGCCCGCCCGCCGAGCACGTAGGAGGGGCGCACGACGAAGGGCAGGCCGAGCTCGCCGGTGACGAGACGCGCCTGCTCGACCGAATAGGCGATGCCGTTCTTCGGTTGCTTCAGGTGCAGCTTGTCGAGGAGGCGCTTGAAGCGGTCGCGGTCCTCGGCGAGGTCGATGGCGTCGGGCGAGGTGCCGAGGATCGGCACGCCCGCCTCCTCGAGCGGCCGCGCCAGCTTGAGCGGCGTTTGGCCGCCGAACTGGACGATGACGCCGAGGAGCGCGCCGCGCGAGCGCTCCGTGTCGATGATCTCGAGCACGTCCTCGCCGGTAAGCGGCTCGAAATAGAGCCGATCGGAGGTGTCGTAATCGGTCGAGACAGTCTCCGGGTTGCAGTTGATCATGATCGTCTCGTAGCCCGCGTCGCGGAGCGCGAATGCCGCGTGGCAGCAGCAATAATCGAACTCGATGCCCTGGCCGATGCGGTTCGGTCCGCCGCCCAGGATCACCACCTTGGTGCGGTCGGACGGCGCAGCCTCGTCGGCGATCTGCCCGGCGAAGGGCGCGACATAGGTCGAATACATGTAGGCGGTGGGCGAGGCGAACTCGGCCGCGCAGGTGTCGATGCGCTTGAAGGCCGGGCGCACGCCGAGGCGGTGGCGGAGATCGCGCACCTCGGCCTCGGTCCTGCCGGCGAGCACCGCGAGGCGCTGGTCGGAGAAGCCCGCCGCCTTGAGCTT
>DASQLE010000680.1:0-2736 GCA_035630175.1 Beijerinckiaceae bacterium | reverse complement strand
ACCAGCGCGCAGGCGATGGCCGACAAGGTCGGGCGCGCGCATCACCGCATGCATTGCGATTTTGCCTTCTTCATCGGCGGCACCCGCGAGAACACTGCCGAACTGCCGGAGCTGGAGCGGCTTCCGGGCTGCGCCGGCGTCAAGGTGTTCATGGGATCTTCCACCGGCTCGCTGCTGGTCGAGGACGACGACGGCGTGCGCGACATCCTGCGCGTCATCCGCCGCCGCGCCTCGTTCCATTCCGAGGACGAATACCGGCTCAACGAGCGCAAGAACCTGCGCGTCGAAGGCGATCCGCGCTCGCACCCGGTCTGGCGCTCCGCCGAAGTGGCCCTCGCCTGCACGCAGCGCCTCGTGCGCATCGCTCAGCGGACGGGCGCGCGCATTCACGTGCTGCACATCACCACCGCCGAAGAGATGGCGCTTTTGAAGGATCACAAGGATATCGTGTCGGTCGAAGTCACGCCGCATCACCTGACCCTCGCAGGGCCGGAGGATTACGAGCGCCTCGGCACCTACATCCAGATGAACCCGCCGGTGCGCGACGAGCTGCATCGCGCAGCGCTCTGGCAGGGGCTAGACGAGGGCATCGCCGACATCCTCGGCTCCGACCACGCGCCGCATACGCGCGAGGAGAAGGACAAGACCTATCCCAACACGCCCTCGGGCATGACCGGCGTGCAGACTCTCGTGCCGATCATGCTCGACCATGTGAACGCGAGCAGGCTCACGCTCGAGCGCTTCGTCGACATGACGAGCGCCGGACCCAAGCGTCTCTTCGGCATCGCCGACAAGGGCCGCATCGCGGTGGGCTACGACGCGGATTTCACCGTGGTCGATCTCAAGCGCACCGAGACGATCCGCAACGACTGGATCGCATCGAAATGCGGCTGGACGCCCTATGACGGCAAGAAGGTCACCGGCTGGCCCATCGGCACGATCGTGCGCGGCAATGTGGTGATGTGGGACGGCGCACTCGAGACGCCGTCTCAAGGAGAGGTGGCGCGGTTCGAGGAGACGCTTGCGCGTTAGCGGCGCATCGCGGATGCGTCGCCGCCGAGCGCAAGACGCAGGCCGAGACCGACCATGACGATGCCGGCGAAACGCTCCTGCCAGGCGATGAGGCCCGGCCGGCGCGAAAGCCAGTCGCCGATCGTCCCCGTGCCGAGCGCGACGCCGCCGAGCACGACGAAGCCGGAAAGCTTCTGGACGGCCCCGAGAAACAGCAATTGCGCGGTCACAGACCAGCCGCTCGCCGGATCGACGAATTGCGGCAGGAAGGCCAGCATGAACACCATCGCCTTCGGATTGGTCAGGTTGTTGATCATGCCCTGACGCAGGGCCGCGATGTCCGAGATCGGCTGCGCCGCTTTGCGCACGAGAGCGTGAGAGCCGCGAAAGGACCCGATGAGGAGCTTGCCTCCGAGCCAGACGAGATAGGCCGCTCCCGACCAGCGCAGAAGATCGAAGGCCAGGGGCGAGGCCTGGAGGAGCGAGGTGACGCCGAGAGCCAGAAGCGGCAGCTGGACGAGGGCCGCCAGCAGCGTCATGCCGATCGCGGTGAGGACCGCCGTGCGGCGCCCCTGTCCCACGCCGCGGCTCAGCAGAAGAACCATGTCGGGCCCGGGAGCGAGCTGAAGCGCGAGCACAGCCGTATAGAAGGTCAGAAAGGTCGGCAGATCCAGCATCACGGAGCCTCTCGCGCGATGATCACGTCACGCGACAATCGCTACTTCACCCAGGCCATGTTCTGCAAGATGACACGATAGACGCCTCAAAGGGAGCAGCCCGCACCACCACAGCCTCATCCTGAATAGATGATTCAGCACCGTCTCGAAGGAGGATCTAGTGGTCTCTGGAGGCGCCCTCGTCCTTCGAGACGCTGCGCTCCTCAGGATGAGGGCTCAGGACTCAGGATGACTTATGAGTCGGCCTCAGGATGGGCCCGTCTTTTGCGAGACGTTTCAATGCTTCAGCGACATCGCCATCGAGAAGGCCCCCGTGCGGATCTTGTCCGGCAGGGTCGCGGCATATTCCGCAACGGCATCTTCGCCATAGGTTGCGACGAGTTCCGTAAAGGCGGCGAAGAGGGCGGCCTGTGCCATGCAGTCGCCGTCGAGCCCGTCGAGCTCGGCCTCGGCGAAGGCATCCGTCACATAGCTCAGGGCCGCCTGCTTGAGGGCGCTGAGTTCGGGCAGCTCGTCGAGAGGGACGTCGTTTTCGTTCATGATCCATGCCCCTTTGAAGGGGCGGCGCGCGAGTTCGGTTGAATCATTTGTAGACGTCGCGCCGACCCGCCGCCAGCATCACCTTGCAAGGAGGTTAACGCGAGAGGGGCTGTCCCGAAAAATGTGGATAAGAGGCGTCGGTGCAACACCTGTTTCCCTCCCCCTTGCGGGTAGGGGTGGTCCGAGTGGATGAGCGATTGCGGAAGTGGTGCGGTCTCCCTCTCCCGGTTGGGAGAGGGTCGGGGTGAGGGAAGGCCGATGCCGGATGAAATGCAGCGGGTGACATGCTGCAGCGGAAGCGACGGTACCGAGCTGGTCGAGCGCCCCGCCCTCACCCCCGCCCCCTCTCCCGCTCGGGAGAGGGGGCGCCGTAGCGATCATGATGCCTTCTAAAGAAAGCACTTTGCTCTGACTTTTCGACCCCCAACCCTTAATCCCTCCCCGCAAGGGGGAGGGAAGATCGCGACACTCGTCGAGGGACGGATTCTCACAAGGCGCTGTGTACACA
>DASQLE010000679.1:0-3324 GCA_035630175.1 Beijerinckiaceae bacterium | reverse complement strand
TGACGGAGCCATAGCCATGAACCTCACCGCCCTCCTCCGCCGTCGCGCCGAAGCCGGCCTTCCGGTTCGCGCCGCTTTGATCGGCGCCGGCAAGTTCGGCTCCATGTTCCTGGCGCAGGTGCCGACGATTCCGGGATTGGAAGTGGCGGCGATCGCCGATCTCAACCCGGAGCGGGCCCGGGCCGCGTGCCGCACCGTCGGCTGGGACGAGGCGCTGATCGGCGGGACCCGCTTCGTCGAGGACGGCCGCAGCGTCTGCGCGGCAGACGATGTCGAGGTCGTCATCGACGCGACCGGCTCGCCGACCGCCGGGATCGCGCATGCCCTCGCGGCGATCGATGGGGGCAAGCATATCGTCATGGTCAATGTGGAGGCCGACGTGCTGGTCGGTCCCCTTCTCGCCCGCCGCGCGCGGGAGAAGGGCGTCGTCTATTCCATGGCCTACGGCGATCAGCCGGCCCTCGTCGCCGAGATGGTCGATTGGGCGCGCGCCGCCGGCTTCACCGTCGCGGCCGCCGGCAAGGGCACGAAATACCTGCCCGCCTACCACGGGGTCACGCCCGACGACGTCTGGAGCCATTACGGCCTCACGCCCGCCGAGGCGCAGGCGGCCGGCATGAACCCGCAGATGTTCAACTCGTTCCTCGACGGCACCAAGTCGGCCATCGAGATGGCCGCGATCGCCAATGCCTGCGGCCTCGACGTGCCCGAGGACGGGCTCGCGTTTCCGCCCTGCGGGGTCGACGACCTCGCCCATCTGCTGCGCCCGCGCGCGGTCGGCGGCCAGCTCGCGCGCGACGGGCTGGTCGAGGTGGTGTCCTCCCTCGAGCGCGACGGCCGGCCGGTGTTCCGCGACCTGCGCTGGGGCGTCTACGTGGTCCTCAAGGCGCCGAACGCCTATGCCGCCGCTTGCTTCCGGCAATACGGCCTGCCGACCGATGCCAGCGGCACCTATGCCGCCATGTACAAGCCGTTCCATCTCATCGGCCTGGAACTGTCGATCTCGGTCCTTAGCGCAGCCTTGCGCGGCGAGCCGACCGGCGTGGCCCGCGAATGGCGCGGCGACGTGGCGTCCGTCGCCAAGCGAGCGCTGAAGGCGGGCGAGGTCCTCGACGGCGAGGGCGGCTACACGGTGTTCGGCAAGCTCCTGCCGACGGCGACGAGCCGCGCCGAGAACGCCTTGCCGATCGGCCTTGCCCACCGCGTCAGGCTCAAGCGCGACATCCCGGCCGGCGGCATCGTGCGCACCGATGACGTCGATCTCGACGAGACCGCTCTCGCCGTGCGCACGCGCCGCGAACTGGAGCGCGCCTTCATCTGAGACGTGTCAAGCCTCGGTGCCGGACAGGAACGGCCGCACCGCGCGGATCGCCGGGCCGCAAGGCGGCACCGTCTCGGCCAGGACGGCATCGGCCGTGCTCGCGCCCGCCCAGACGCGCACCACCGTCGTCGCTCCCCACCAAGGGTCGGCCATGACGCGCTCGGCCAGCACCGGCGTCGCCACCCGGCCGCATTGCACCACCTGCTGCACCACCTCGCGCGGCACGCGCGCTGCCGCCATGCGCTCGCGCATCTCGGCCTCGAACGGCTCGACCAGGAACAGCGAAACGAGGCTGGCGATGAAGTCCTGCATGGTCGATCCTATCGTCATGGCCACGGTCGATGCCGCCAAGGCCGGGAGACGGCCGCGGTCACGGGCCGCGGTGCGACCCAGAGGTGGGGGCTACTCCGGACAACGGCAACCCGACGAGCCGCCGATGACGTCGTTGCCTGTGTCGACATGCGCCGGGCCTCTGCCCAACTGGCGGCGTTGGCTCCCGGCGGCGCCGGCGCCGCTGACACAAGGCCGCGGGGAACGCGCTTGCCCGGAAGCGCCGCAGCACGGATGATGGCCCTCACGACGCGGCGTGCCGCGTTGAACCGGGGCCATCGATGATCGGCAGGATCGGCAAGCTCGCCAAGCAGCTTCAGTACCGTTGGCGGAGCCGCCATGCCAGCCCGCGCAAGCCGGGAATGCACAGGCCCTGGATGCGCAAGCCTTGGGCGCGCAAGCCGAAGGGGCAAAAGCGCGGTTGGGGCGAGGCCTATTACGGCTACAGCCGTCCCTCCGACGTGCCCCCCCGTTTCGGCGCCGCCGACGGCCCTTACGACAACAACCGCCCGCGCGGACTGGCGGGCCTCGTCGTCGAAGCGATCCTGCGCCGGCTCGCGCGGCGATAGGCCGACCCGATCACCGATACGTGAGCGGATCGGCGGCGGCACAGGCGCGTTGATGTGGCGACAGGCGCTCGGCGCCGTGCCGAATCGCGCCGGAGATCCCGAATGCTTGCCCGCGCCGCAATTGTCCTGACCCTGTTGGCGGGCCCGCTCCTTGCGTCGTCGGCGGCGCAGACCCGCCTCAAGACCGACAAGGCCGAGATCCTGGTCGAGACCGTCGCCGGTGGCCTCAACCACCCGTGGGGGTTCGCCTTCCTGCCGGACGCAGGCATGCTGGTGACCGAGCGCCCGGGCCGACTGCGGCTCGTCGCGGCGGACGGCAAGGTGTCGCCGGCCCTCGCAGGCGTGCCGAGCGTCTACGCGCAGGGACAGGGCGGGCTTCTCGACGTCGCGCTGGCGCCCGATTTCGCGGCGAGCCGGCTCGTCTATCTGTCCTTCGCCGAAGCCGGCGAGGGCGGCGCCTCGACCGCGGTCGCGCGCGGCCGTCTCAACGAGGCGGCGACGGCGCTCGAGGACACGAAGGTGATCTTCCGGCAGCAGCCGAAGGTGACCGGCGGCAACCATTTCGGCTCGCGCCTCGCCTTCGGGCGAGACGGCAAGCTCTTCGTCACGACGGGCGAGCGCTTCAAGTTCGATCCGGCGCAGGACGTGTCCAATCACATCGGCAAGATCCTGCGCATCAACCCGGACGGCTCTGTGCCGCAGGACAATCCGTTCGCCGGCCGTGCCGGCGCGCGGCCGGAGATCTGGTCCTACGGCCACCGCAACATCCAATCGGCGGCGATCCACCCCGCGACGGGCGCGCTGTGGGAGGTCGAGCACGGCCCGCGCGGCGGCGACGAATTGATCCTGGCCGAGCCCGGCAGGAATTACGGCTGGCCGCTGGTGAGGTGGGGCCGGCACTATGACGGCCGCGACATCCCGGACCCGCCGACCCGGCCGGACCTCGCCGGATCGGTGCATGAATGGACGCCCGTGATCGGCCCGTCCGGCATGGCCTTCTACACGGGCGAGGCTTTTCCGGCCTGGCGCGGCGACGTGCTGATCGGCGGGCTCGTCTCGCAGGGCTTGGTCCGCGTCAGCCTCGAGGGGACGCGCATGACCGGC
>DASQLE010000678.1:0-3090 GCA_035630175.1 Beijerinckiaceae bacterium | reverse complement strand
GATCGACGGCGTCACGACGCCGATGCTGGTCGCCTTCGGCGAGAACGGCATCAAGACGATCGAGGACCTCGCCGGCTGCGACACCGACGAGCTCGCCGGCTGGACCGAGAAGCAGGCCAACGAGACCGTGCGCCACAAGGGTGTTCTCGACGGCTTCGACCTGTCCCGCTCCGATGCCGAGGCGATGATCATGAGCTCGCGCGTCAAGGCGGGCTGGATCGAGCCGCCCGCCGAGACCGAAGAAACGGCGGACGAGACCGAGACCGAAGCGCATCCGGCCTAAACCGGGGGGCGTCATCCTCGGACGGAGCGCGCAAGCGCGGAGATCCGAGGACCTCGTGACGAGAAAGGCGCTCACTCGGCCCAGGGTCCTCCGGTCGTGCTGCGCACGCCCGAGGATGACGGAGTTGTACCATGCCCCGGCGCGAGCCTGAGCGGACCTGCATCGTGACCCGCCGGGCGGCCGCACCGGCGGAGCTGATCCGCTTCGTCCTCGCACCGGACGGCGAGGTCGTGGCGGATCTCAAGGGCCGGCTGCCGGGGCGCGGCGCCTGGGTGACGGCGACCGCCGACGCGGTCCGGCAGGCGGTGGAGCGCCGCGCCTTCGGCCGCGCCTTCAAGGCGGAGGTCAAGGCCGGGCCCGATCTCCCCGCCCGGATCGACGAGGCGCTGCGGCAGGACTTGAGACAGGCCTTGTCGCTCGCCAACAAGGCCGGCGCGGCCGTGAGCGGCTTCACCAAGGTCGAGACGGCGATCCGGGAAGGCGAGATCGCGGCGCTCCTGCATGCCGCGGAAGCCGCCGAGGACGGGCGCAGAAAGCTCGCGGGAGCATTGCGAAAACGTTTCGGCGACGCGATATCGGCCATACCGGTCATTGCCGAGCTCACCGGCGAAGAATTGGATTTGGCATTAGGCCGGTCACATGTGATACATGCTGGCCTCGTCGCGGGCGCCGGGAGCGGCGGTTTTCTCGCGCGCTGGCGCAAGCTATGTACTTACCGCGGGTCGGCGGTAGATCAACCCGGACTCCAAGGGGAGCCCGGCGGTGTGGACGTTAACCCGCAGGAACCTGAGCGGACATGAGTGATACCAAGACCCCGGGCGACAAGACCTTGCATGTGTCGTCCTCGAAGACGCTGACGCTGAAGCGCCCTGTCGAGCAAGGCATGGTGCGGCAGAGCTTCTCGCACGGCCGCTCCAAGGCGGTCGTGGTCGAGAAGGTGAAGCGGCGCGTCGTCGGCCCAGGGGAGACGAAGGATGCACCCGCACCGGCCGCCAAGGCCGCGCCGGCGGCGCCCGCCGCCGCCAAGGCGGCGGCCGTGCCGGCCCAGCCGCAGGCGGCGCCCGCCGCGCGTCCGACCGGCATGGTGCTGCGCACCCTCAGCGACCAGGAGCGCGATGCCCGCACCAACGCTCTCGCCGATGCGCGGGTGCGTGAGGGGGAGGATCGCCGCCGCGCCGAAGAGGAGACGAAGCGCCGCGCCGAGCGCGACGCGCGCGAAGCCCGCGAGCGAGAAGCGTCCGAGGCGCGCAAGCGCGAGGAGGACGAGCGCCGGCACAAGGAGGACGAGCGCAAGCGCCGCGCCGAGGACGAGGCCCGCCGCCGCCTCGGCGAGGAAGTGCCGCCGCCGCGCGGCGCGGCAGGGCCCCGTGCCGCCCCCGGCGATGTGCGCCGCCCGCGCAGTCTCGACCATATGGGCCGCCCGGCGGCCGAGACGAGTCCCTCTCCGGCGGGTGCGCGTCCGGCCGGCGCCGTCGCGCGCGCGCCGGGACGCCCGGTCGAAGCGGAGGACGAGGCCGAGACCAAGCGCATCATCCGCCGTCCCGGCATGCCGATGAAGATCATCACGCCGCCGAAGACGCCGAAGGCGCCCGGCGGGGACCGCAACCGCGGCCGTCTTACTATCGCCACCGCTACCGGCGGCGAGGACGAGCGCACCCGCTCGGTCGCATCGTTCCGGCGCCGCATGCAACGCCTCACCGGCCATCGCCAGGCGGAGCAGAAGGAAAAGCTCAGCCGCGAGGTGACGGTCCCGGAGAGCATCACCATCCAGGAACTCGCCAACCGCATGTCGGAGCGCGGCGTCGACGTGATCCGCTTGCTCATGAAGCAGGGGCAGCTTCTCAAGATCACCGACGCGATCGACGCCGACACCGCCCAGCTCGTCGCCGAAGAGCTCGGCCACACGGTCAAGCGCGTCGCCGAATCGGATGTGGAGGAAGGCCTGTTCGACACGCCGGACGTGGACGACCGTCTCGAGCCGCGCCCGCCGGTCGTGACCATCATGGGCCATGTCGACCACGGCAAGACCTCGCTGCTCGACGCCATCCGCAAGGCCGACGTGGTTTCGGGCGAGGCGGGCGGCATCACGCAGCATATCGGCGCCTATCAGGTCACCTCGCCGCTCGGCGGCAAGATCACCTTCATCGACACGCCCGGCCACGCCGCCTTCACGGCCATGCGCGCCCGCGGCGCCAAGGTGACCGACATCGTGGTGCTGGTGGTGGCGGCGGATGACGGCGTCATGCCGCAGACGGTCGAGGCGATCGCGCACGCCAAGGCGGCCCGGGTTCCGCTCATCGTCGCGATCAACAAGATCGACAAGCCCGAGGCCGACCCGCAGCGGGTGCGCACGGAGCTCCTCAGCCACGAGATCGTGGTCGAGTCGATGGGCGGCGAGACCCTCGAATTCGAGGTCTCGGCCAAAACCGGCCAGGGCCTCGACACGCTCCTCGAAGGTCTGCAGCTGCAGGCGGAAATCCTGGACCTCAAGGCCAATACCGACCGGCCGGCCGAGGGCACCGTGATCGAGGCCAAGCTCGACCGCGGCCGGGGGCCGGTGGCGACGGTGCTCGTGCAGCGCGGCACTTTGCGCACCGGCGACATCGTCGTGGCCGGCGCCGAATGGGGCCGCGTGCGCGCCCTCATCAACGACCAGGGTGCGACCATCAAGGAGGCCGGCCCGTCGGTTCCGGTCGAGGTGCTCGGCTTCAACGGCACGCCCGAAGCCGGCGACCGCGTCGCGGTGGTCGAGAACGAGGCCCGCGCCCGCGAGGTCTCCGATTACCGCGCACGGCAGAAGCGCGAGC
>DASQLE010000677.1:0-2709 GCA_035630175.1 Beijerinckiaceae bacterium | reverse complement strand
AGGGACCGAGCGAGATCGAAATCCGCCCGCTCTACGAGATGGCCGACTTGCAATGAGACTTTGAGACGACGCGCATCGTGAGAAGCGTAGCAGAAGCCGCCGCCTGAGCTGGACTTCACATCATCGTCTTGCGTCGGCGCTAGACTGGTAAGGAGGGCGGAACTGCCTTTCTCCGCCGCTGTTTAGCTGGACGGGTCTGAACTTCCTGAAGGACACTGAATCTTGGCCTCTGACCGCGCCATCGAGACACGGCGCCATGCGATGCCGTTCGGCACGGAGCTAAGAGAAGGTGGCGTGCGCTTCCGCCTTTGGGCGCCGAAGCACCGCGCCATCGGGCTCAAGCTCGAGGGCGAAGACGGCCCGCGTCCCATGCAGCCGCGCGACAACGGCTGGTTCGAGCTCGACGTGGATACGGCGCAGGCCGGCACGCTGTATCAGTTCGTCCTGCCCGATGGCCTCGCGGTGCCGGATCCTGCGTCGCGCTTCCAGCCCCGGGACGTGCATGGCCCGAGCGAGGTGATCGACCCGCGCGCCTATCGCTGGAACGACGCCGCCTGGACCGGCCGTCCCTGGGAGGAGGCGGTTCTCTATGAGCTGCATATCGGCACGTTCACCCCGGAAGGCACCTTCCGGGCCGCCATCGACAAGCTCGATCATCTCGCAGCGCTGGGCGTCACCGCCATCGAGATCATGCCGGTCGCCGATTTTCCCGGCGCGCGCAACTGGGGCTATGACGGCGTGCTGCTTTTCGCGCCCGACGGCAGCTACGGACGCCCGGAGGATTTGAAGTCGCTCGTCGACGCCGCCCACGCGCGCGGCCTGATGGTGATCCTCGACGTCGTCTACAACCATTTCGGCCCGGACGGGAACTACCTGCCGAGCTACGCACCGGTCTTCACCGAGACGCATCACACGCCCTGGGGCGCGGCCGTCAACTTCGACGCGCAAGGATCGCGCGACGTGCGTGAGCTCGTCATTCAAAACGGGCTCTATTGGCTGCGCGAATTTCACATGGACGGGCTCCGGCTCGACGCCGTTCATGCCATCATCGACGACAGCACACCCGACATTCTCGACGAGCTCGCCGAGCGCGTGCGCGCGGAGACTGCTGGCCGCCAAATCCACCTCATCCTCGAGAACGAGGAGAACCGCGTAGCGCACCTTGAGCGCATCGGCGGCAGCCCCCTCCATTACACCGCGCAGTGGAATGATGATCTGCATCATGTTCTGCATGCCGCCGCGACCGGCGAGAGCAGCGGCTACTATCACGACTACGCCGGCGATACGGCGCTGCTCGCACGCGCGCTGGCGGAAGGGTTCGCATTCCAAGGTCAGGTGATGTCCTATCGCGACAGCCCGCGCGGCGAGCCGAGCGCCGCCCTGCCGCCGACCGCCTTTGTCGGCTTCATCCAGAACCACGACCAGGTTGGCAACCGCGCCTTCGGCGAGCGCATCACTGCGATCGCGCCGCCCGAAGCAGTGCGGGTGATCGCCGCGATCTATCTGCTCTGCCCGCAGATCCCGATGCTGTTTATGGGCGAAGAGTGGAACGCGAACGAACCCTTCCCGTTCTTCTGCGACTTCGATGATGAGCTCGCCGATGCCGTGCGCAACGGGCGCCGCAACGAGTTCGCGCGCTTCCCCGAGTTTCAGGACCCGGCGGCGCGCGAGCGGATCCCCGATCCGACCGCGGAGGAGACATTCCGGTCCGCGAAGCTCGACTGGGCGGCGGCGGAAACCGGGACCCATGCGGTGACGCTCGACTGGTATAAGCGCATCCTCGCCGTCCGCCGCGCCGAGATCGTGCCGCGCCTTGCCGGTATCGCCGGCCACGCCGGCAGCGCCGAGGTGCTTGGCGACGGCGCGGTTCAGGTGCGCTGGAGCCTGGGCGACGGCAGCACCTTGCAGCTTGCCGCCAACCTTACGCCCGCGCCTCTCGCCCGCATTCCGTCGCTCGCGGGCCGGCTCCTATGGCAGGAAGGCGAGTCAGCAGACGGCACGCTCGGGCCATGGTCGGTCGCCTGGTCGCTCGACCCCTGAAGCCAAAGGGCCGCAAGCGTCTGCAAGGAACTCCGGGCAAGCCTTGGCGTTGCGCCATCTGAACTCCGGCGGGTCCCCATGAACGTCAAGCCTGAACTCGATCCCGCGCCGCGCGTCCTGCGCCAGGGCGCAACCTTGCGCGAAGGCCGCCCATTCCCGCTCGGGGCGACCTGGGACGGCCTCGGCGTGAACTTCGCCCTCTTCTCCGCCCATGCGACCAAGGTCGAGCTCTGCCTCTTCGATGCCGACGGCCTGACTGAGCTGGAGCGCATCGAGCTGCCCGAATACACCGACGAGATCTGGCACGGCTATCTGCCCGCGGCGCGGCCAGGCACGACCTACGGCTATCGCGTCTATGGCCCTTACGAGCCAGACGCCGGGCACCGCTTCAATCCCAACAAGCTGCTGCTCGATCCTTACGCCAAGCAACTCGTTGGCGAGGTAAAGTGGGGCCCTGAAGTGTTCGGCTACAAGCTCGACGCCAAGGACAAGGATCTTTCCTTCGACGACCGTGACAGCGCCGCCTTCGTCCCCAAATGCCGCGTCATCGATCCTGCGTTCACCTGGGGCCCGGAGCGCCGCCCGCGCGTGTCCTGGGAGCAGACCATTATCTACGAGATGCATGTGCGCGGCTTCACCATGCGCCATCAGCGCGTGCCGCAGGAATTG
>DASQLE010000676.1:0-4112 GCA_035630175.1 Beijerinckiaceae bacterium | reverse complement strand
ACCTCGACCTCGATGCCGTCGACGATGAGCTTGGTCATTCGATCTACCTGCAGGTCCTATTCCGCCGCCATCGGCACCGGCTCCGGGTGCGGGTTGGCGGCGTATCGGTCGATACGACGCTCGATCTCGGGGCGCATGTGGCGAATGAGGCCCTGGATCGGCCAGGCGGCGGCGTCGCCGAGGGCGCAGATGGTGTGGCCCTCGATCTGCGTCGAGACCTCGAGCAGCATGTCGATCTCGCGACGCTGCGCCCGCCCCTCCGCCATGCGCGAGACGACGCGCCACATCCAGCCCGTGCCCTCGCGGCACGGGGTGCACTGGCCGCAGCTCTCGTGCTTGTAGAAATACGAGATGCGGGCGATCGCCCGCACCATGTCGGTGGACCTGTCGAACACCATCACGGCGGCGGTGCCGAGGCCCGATTTGAGGTTGCGCAAGGTGTCGAAATCCATCGGCGCGTCGATGATCTGCTCGGCCGGCACGAGCGGCACCGACGAGCCGCCCGGGATCGAGCACAGGAGGTTGCCCCAGCCGCCGCGCATGCCGCCGCAATGGCGGTCGATGAGCTCGCGGAAGGTGATGCCCATCGCCTCTTCCACGTTGCACGGCTTGTTGACGTGGCCGGAGACGCAGAACAGCTTGGTGCCGGTGTTGTTGGGCTTGCCGAGCCCGGCGAACCAGGCGCCGCCGCGGCGCAGGATGGTGCCGGCGACGGCGATCGATTCGACGTTGTTGACGGTCGTCGGGCAGCCGTAAAGGCCCATATTGGCCGGGAACGGCGGCTTCAGGCGCGGCATGCCCTTCTTGCCCTCGAGGCTTTCGAGGAGAGCCGTTTCCTCGCCGCAGATATAGGCGCCGGCGCCATGATGCACGTAGAGATCGAACGGGTAGCCGTGGACGTTGTCCTTGCCGATCAGCCGCTCGGCGTACGCCTCGTCGACGGCGCGCTGCAGGGCTTCGCGCTCGCGGATGTATTCGCCGCGGATGTAGATGTAGGCCGCGTTCGCCGCCATGGCGAAGGAGGCGAGGAGACAGCCCTCGATGAGGAGATGCGGATCGTGCCGCATGATCTCCCGGTCCTTGCAGGTGCCGGGCTCGGATTCGTCGGCATTGACGACGAGGTAATGCGGCCGCCCGTCCGACTGCTTCGGCATGAACGACCATTTGAGGCCGGTCGGAAAGCCGGCCCCGCCGCGCCCGCGCAGGCCCGACTTCTTCATCTCCTCGATGATCCAGTCGCGGCCCTTGTCGATGAGGAACCGGGTTCCGTCCCAGGCGCCGCGCCGGCGCGCGGCGGCCAAGCCCGGCGAATGGAAGCCGTAGAGGTTGGTGAAGATGCGATCGCGGTCGGCTAACATGTCAGCGCCGGCTCCCAGCTATGGATCCTCGGGTCAAGCCCGAGGACGCTTCGCTTCGCTCACGGTTGGTGAAAATGCGGTCGCGGTCGTTGAGCATGGCTATTTGCGTTCCGTCGGCGGGACGCCCGGCGTGGGCTCGGCTGCCGACGGATCGCTCTCCCCCTTCTTGGGCCGAGCCGTTCCGCGGCTTTTGCCTTTGGCCTTCGCCGTCGGACGGCCCTCGTCCGGTTTCGCCGGCGTCGCCGTATAAGACTTGTCGCCTTCCGGCGCCGGGACGGGCTCCGGCCGCGGGCCGGGCTCGGTCACCGTCCGCAACGCCGGATCGGACGCCTCCCGCTGCTTGTCGGGAGACGTCGTCGGCTCGCCCTCCTTGGCGCGCTTCGCCGGCGTGTCCGCCACCTCGCGCTCGATGGCGCGGCCTGAATCGGGCTTGCCGGGCTTCGGCACGGACGGCGCCGTCGCGGTCGCCAGCGCGGCTTCGCCGGTCGGCGTGGCTTCCTTGATCGGCTCCTCGTCGAAGCGCTTGCGCCAGGCGCCGATGAGCGAGCCGTCGAACAGGGCCGCATCGTGCAAGGTCTTGACGTCGCCGTCCGGCTCGGACGACACGCGCCCCTGCTGCGGCCCGGGCTTCACGGCGCGACCGGCGGCAAGGTCGTCGAGCATCGTCTCGAGGATCTCCGGCGTCAGGTCCTCGTAGTAATCGGCGTTGATCTGCACCATCGGGGCGTTGCAGCAGGCGCCGAGGCACTCGACCTCGAGCCACGAGAACAGCCCGTCCTTCGTGACGTGCCGCTCCGCGCCGATGCGGCGGCGCAGCACCTCCTTCAGCTCGAGCGCTCCCTTCACGTGGCACGGCACCGTGCCGCAGAGCTGCACGAAATGACGTCCGACCGGCTCGAGGTTGAACATGGTGTAGAAGGTTGCGACCTCGAGGACGCGGATCGTCGCCATTCCGAGCCGGTCGGCGATGAACTCGATGGCCTTCTGCGGCAGCCAGCCGCCGGCCTGCTCCTGCGCCTGCCACAGGAGGGGGATCACGGCCGACATCTGCCGGCCTGGCGGATACTTCTGGATCTCCCGCTCGGCCCAGCGCTCGTTCTCGGCCGTGAAGGCGAAGCTCTCAGGCTGGATCTCGTCGGGTGCGAGCCTGCGAACGGACATCAGCGATCCACCTCACCAAAGACGATGTCGAGGGAGCCGAGCACGGCGGAGACATCGGCCAGCATGTGGCCACGGCACAGGAAGTCCATGGCCTGGAGATGGGCAAAGCCCGGCGCGCGGATCTTGCAGCGATACGGCTTGTTGGTGCCGTCGGCGACGAGATAGACGCCGAACTCGCCCTTCGGGGCCTCGACGGCGGCGTAGACCTCGCCGGCCGGCACGTGGAAGCCTTCCGTATAGAGCTTGAAGTGCTGGATCAGCCCTTCCATGGAGCGCTTCATGTCGGCGCGCTTGGGCGGCGCGATCTTGCCGTCGCGCTGCAGGACAGGCCCCTGCCCGGCCGGCGCGCGCAACCTGTCGATGCACTGCCTCATGATGCGCACCGACTGGCGCATCTCCTCCATGCGGATGACCTGGCGGTCGTAATTGTCGCCATTCTTACCGACAGGGATGTCGAAATCGAGCTCCTCGTAGCATTCGTAGGGCTGCGCCTTGCGCAGGTCCCACGGCGCCCCGGAGCCGCGCACCATGACGCCGGAAAAACCCCAGCGCCAGGCGTCCTCCAACGAGACGACGGCGATATCGACGTTGCGCTGCTTGAAGATGCGGTTGCCGATGACGAGCTCGTCGAGATCGTCGCACACCTTGAGAAAGGGGTCGCAGAACGCCTCGATGTCGTCGATCAGATCGGGCGGCAGGTCCTGATGCACCCCGCCGGGCCGCACGTAATTGGCGTGCATGCGCGAGCCGGAGGCGCGCTCGTAGAACACCATCAGCTTCTCGCGCTCCTCGAAGCCCCAGAGCGGCGGCGTCAAGGCGCCGACGTCCATCGCCTGCGTGGTGACGTTGAGGAGGTGCGAAAGCAGGCGCCCGATCTCGGAATAGAGCACGCGGATGAGCTGCCCGCGCCTCGGCACCTCGAGCCCGAGCAGCTTCTCGATGGCGAGGCAGAAGGCATGCTCCTGGTTCATCGGCGCGACGTAATCGAGCCGGTCGAAATACGGGATCGTCTGCAGGTAGGTCTTGGCCTCGATCAGCTTCTCGGTGCCGCGGTGCAGAAGGCCGATATGCGGGTCGACGCGCTCGACGATCTCGCCGTCGAGCTCGAGCACAAGGCGCAGGACGCCGTGCGCGGCCGGGTGCTGCGGCCCGAAATTGATCGTGAAATTGCGGAGCTGGTGCTCGGTCATGGCTTGAAATTCGTCATCCTCGGGCGCCGCAAGGCGACGCGAGGACCTCATCTCGAAGAGAGCGCCCTAATAGCCCGGAGGTCCTCGGGCCGCTGCGCTGCGGCCGAGGATGACGCGCGCGTGTCGCGCTCCCCGCGTCTGCCGACTGCCGACTGCCCACTGCCTAACCCCTCGCTTTTTCATCCCCGGGCAGCACGTAGTCCGTGCCTTCCCAGGGCGACAGAAAATCGAAGTTTCGGAATTCCTGCTGCAGCCTTACGGGCTCATAGATGACGCGCTTCTGCTCCTCGTCGTAGCGGACCTCGACGAAGCCCGTCAGGGGGAAGTCCTTGCGCAGGGGGTGACCCTCGAAGCCGTAATCGGTGAGGATGCGGCGCAGGTCCGGGTGGCCGGAGAACAGGAT
>DASQLE010000675.1:0-3162 GCA_035630175.1 Beijerinckiaceae bacterium | reverse complement strand
CGAGGCGGAGGACGTGCTGCAGGAATCCTACATGCACGCCTTCGCGGCGCTGTCCAAATTCCGCAGCGAGGCGAGCCTTGTCACGTGGCTCACCCGGATCACCCTGAACGCGGCGCTAGGCAGCGTGCGCAAGCGGCGCCCGACCGGCGCGTTGACGACACTGGATTCTAGCAGCGGCCAAGGAGAGGATCCCATGATCCTGTTTCCGGTTGTCCGCGCCGCCGCCGACCCTGAGGCGTCCGCGGCCCGCGCCGACGTGCGGCGGGTTCTCGAGCGGGCCATCGATGAGCTGCCGGATGGCTTCCGCCTCGTCTTCGTCCTGCGCGATATCGAGGAAATGAGCGTCGAGGAGACCGCCAGCTACCTCGGCATACGACCGGAGACGGTAAGGACGCGGCTCTATCGGGCGCGTCGGCTCCTGCGCAAGGCCCTCGGCGACACCTTCTCGTCCGCGGTCGACGAGACCTTCCCCTATGAAGGCGCGCGGTGCGACGAGCTCAGGGCGGCCGTTCTGAAGCGGCTGGGCTTCACGCATGGCTGACCGGCGCGGCGGAGACTTGTCATCGGAGCGAGCGGCGTTCACAGCACGAGAGCGTACGCTTCTCCTGCCGAGATTTCTTCGTGCAAGCGGTCCACATCTTCATGGCTGTCGTGGTTGCGGCCATCTGGGGATTCAACTTCGTCGTCATTCAATGGGGGCTCGAGAGCTTTCCGCCGATCCTGATGGCGAGCCTTCGCTTCGCGGTCGCGGCCCTGCCGGCGCTCGTGATGCCGCGGCCGCCGGTCCCGATGCACCGCCTCGTCTTCGTCGGGACGGCGTGGTTCGCGGCGCAGTTCGGCCTGCTCTATCTCGGCATGCATGTCGGCATGCCGCCAGGGCTCGCTTCCGTGCTCATGCAGGCGCAGGCGTTCTTCACCATCCTGTTCGCGGCGTTATGGCTTGGCGAGCGGCCGAGCATCCGTCAGATCGCCGGCGTCGCTGTCGCCGCCGCCGGGGTCGTGGCCATCGGCAGCACGGTCGCCGGGCAGGGGAGCGACATGACATGGCCGGGCCTTGCGCTGGTCATGACGGCATCCGCGTGCTGGGCGCTCGGCAACGTGATGATGCGCGGCATGGGACGGGTCGAGTTCCTGCCCATGGTCGTCTGGCTTAGCGCCGTCGCGCCGCTGCCGCTGCTCGCCCTCTCGCTCATCCTCGAGGGGCCGAGCGCGATCGCGGCCGCGCGTTGGGACTGGAGCGGGATCGCCTCCATCGTCTTCCAGGGCGCGGGCGCCACGATCGCGGGCTACGGGATGTGGGCGTATCTCCTGAAGCTCTACCCGGCCAGCGTCGTGGCCCCGTTCTCGCTGCTCGTGCCGCTGTTCGGCGTCGCCTCGGCGGCCCTCGTGTTCGGCGAGGCGTTCGGGCCGCTACGCGTCGTCGGCATCGCGCTGATTCTGGCGGGGCTTGCGGCCGTGGCGCTGCCGAAGCGGTGGTTTTCTCGCGGACGGACAGCCGCCTAGAGGTCATTGCTGACGGCGGCGTCCGTCGCCCCCGTGTCACCCGGGCACGGCAGACGCGCGGCCGCCCGCTCGCCGGCTTCGCGCGCGCATTTGGCCGCATGGGCCGGGCGATTGACCACTTGCAGATTGGCGGCGCCCCAGAAGGCGAGGAGCTCGGGCCAGGGGCGGTCGCGATGCTCGCGCCAGACCCGGAAAAGCGGTGTGCGGTGATCCACCTCGGCGCACTTGAGGAGGCGCGCGCCGGTGGCGCCGCAACGCCGCTTCTGCCGCTTGCGCAGATGCCGGTCATGCCCTGCCGGCGCATTCCACAGCGTCCAGGCCGCAACGCAGCAGGCATGCCAGGTGGCGCGCTTGTTGACGCGGCCGTCGCCCCACAGATCGACGTGCCAGCCGAAGCGGAAGACCTCCTGGCCGCAGATGCAGCAATGCCCCGGCCCGCGCGCGAATCGCGTCTCCCGGTACGGCGCCGGTGGAGCGCGAAAGCTCGCTGGCAGGCCGTCGGCCTTGCGCCCGAGCTGCCACGCCCAGCCCGTCGGCGCGCCCCTCCGCGCCGCCAAGGCGCGGGCAAGCCGGTCGGCCCGCAATGGGTGGGCGCGCCAATAGCTCTCGACGGCGCGGCGCGGTGTCGGCGGCACGAAGGCCTTGGCGAGGGCGTGCGCCAGCACGCAAGAAGGGAACACGGCCGGCAGGCTGCGCCGCAGGCGCGCCAGCGCGCGCTCGTTGCGCTCGGCGCGAAAGCGCGAGGGCGCCGCCTTAGCCATGGTGTCCTCCGTCCGTGCGAGGCGCTCGGAGGCGATGTCTGGCAGGCAGTGCGTTAGCGATTCGTTAACGGACGGAAGCGTGCCGAGACATCTCCGCGGCGCTCCGCGCCCTCAATCACGAGGCGTTTGGATTGAACCGATCAAAACGCAATGAACGTGATCGATTCCAAGAAGTTGAGCATGATTCGGCATCATGCTCGGGCACCCGTCCTGACCGCCAAAAGATTTCGGGGCTGAAACATTCTGCGACATCATGCGGCAATGCGGTCTGCGTAGCGTCCAGGCGTTACCACCATCCGTCCCTGTGGTGACTCACTTGGGCCCCGGCTCCCTCAGGCAGCGCGGGGCCCTTTACGTCGGCGGGTCGTCGACGCGTCGATCCGACGAATCGGAAAGTAAAATGTCGCTTCCTCGCACGCGCGAACCGATTTAGGTTCTGCCCGGTTGCGTGATCGGCTCGCCGACAGAAGCGAGTCGCAGATCTGCCCATAACGACTGCAATGTTCGCGGACGATTTTCAGGTCCGCCAAGGGATGGTCGCTCTGGCCCCGCGGGGCTTACGGGAGATCATCATGCGCAAGCTGACAGTCGCGGCGGCCGTGGCATTCATCGCCGTCTCCTTCCTCTCCGTCTTGCCTCGGAAGCCGGCCGATGCGCCGCTCGGGTCGATCTCGCCCCACGAGCTGACCCTCGCCGCGCCGCCGCTCGCGGCGGGCGCAGCCCCCGACGCATTCTGAACGGGTCGTCCGTCTCATTATCAATTTGATTTCAAGGGAGGCCCTCATGGTCCTGCCGAACGAACGCGAACGCGAAACCCAGACGCCTTGGCATTCCGGAGCGACGCTGGCCGGCGCCATCGTCGCGCTGGGGCTGCTCGTGGGTTGGCCGCTTGAGCGGG
>DASQLE010000674.1:0-10229 GCA_035630175.1 Beijerinckiaceae bacterium | reverse complement strand
ACGAGCTCGCTGACCAGGAGGGCGAGCGGCGCCGCCTTGTCGCCGGCGAGCGCCAGCGGAGCGAGGTCGAACGCGACATCGACGCCGGCCGGCTTGATGGCTTCGACGAGGTCCCGCGACACGTCGCCGACGAGGTCGCGCAGATCGAACCAGGTGGCGTCGCCGTCCGGCTGCACCAGGCGATGCGCAGTCGAGATGGCGCCGATACGCTCGGCCATGTTGGTCAGAGCGCCGCGCGCCGCCCCGTCCTTGACGCGGCGGGCCTTGAGCACGGCGAGCGAGGCGAGCGCCTGCAGGTTGTTCTTGGCCCGGTGATCGAGATCCTGGAGCAGCGCTTCCGACCGCGCCAGCGCCGCCTGCAACGCCTCGGTGCGGCGGGCGACCTCGGCTTCGACCGGCTCCTCGGAGCCGCCCTCCGGGCCGGCCGGCCGATATTCTGCTTCCGCCATTGCCACAGCCACGCGCCCAAAACTCCGCACCATCGCCTAGTCCGTCCGCTCCGCCCTGGCAACCGCGGCGCCGGCCGCCGGCAGCGCACGGCCCCGTTCCCGGGCTTTGGCCGCCCCTGCCCACCCTTGCCGCCCGCTCGCGCAGGGCGCTAAGCTCGGCCGCAAAGGGGCTCCTCCGGCATGGTCACGCGCGTCTCCACCGTCGCCTTCGAGGGCATCGACGCGCGCCCGGTCGACGTGCAGGTGCAGATCGCCCCCGGCAACGTCGCCTTCATGATCGTCGGCCTCGCCGACAAGGCGGTGGCGGAGTCGCGCGAGCGGGTGCGCTCGGCGCTGATCGCCTCCGGCCTGGCGCTGCCGGCCAAGCGCATCACCGTCAATCTCGCGCCCGCCGACCTGCCCAAGGAAGGCAGCCATTACGACCTGCCGATCGCGCTCGGCATCATGGCGGCGATCGGCGCCATCCCGGCCGACGCCCTCGCCGGCTTCACCGTGCTCGGCGAGCTTGCCCTCGACGGCTCCTCACGCCTGTCGCCGGCGTGCTGCCGGCCGCCATCGGCGCCAACGCGCGCGGCCAGGGGCTCGTGTGTCCGGCGGCGTGCGGGGCCGAGGCGGCCTGGGCGTCGCGCGACATCGACATCCTGGCGCCGCGCTCGCTCATCCAGCTCGCCAACCACTTCAAGGGCACGCAGGTGATGGCCCGTCCCGAGCCGGCCGTCGCGGCCGGCGGCGGCGAGCTGCCCGACCTCCGGGACATCAAGGGCCAGGAAAGCGGCAAGCGCACCCTCGAGATCGCCGCCGCCGGCGGCCATAACCTCCTGATGAGCGGCCCGCCCGGGGCGGGCAAGTCGATGCTGGCGCAAAGGCTGCCCTCGATCCTGCCGCCGCTCCAGCCGCGCGAATTGCTCGAGGTGTCGATGATCCAATCGGTCGCCGGGCATCTCGCCAATGGCGCCTTGTCGAACCGGCGGCCGTTCCGCGCCCCCCATCACTCGGCCTCGATGGCGGCGCTGGTCGGCGGCGGCCTCAACGCCCGCCCGGGCGAGGTCTCGCTCGCCCATCACGGCGTCCTCTTCCTCGATGAGCTGCCCGAGTTCCAGCCGCAGGCGCTCGATTCGCTGCGCCAGCCGCTGGAATCGGGCGAGGTCCTGATCGCCCGCGCCAACCACCGCGTCACCTACCCGGCCCGCTTCCAGCTCGTCGCCGCCATGAACCCGTGCCGCTGCGGCCAGGCAACGGAGCCGGGCTTCGCCTGCCGGCGCCAGCCCAACGACCGCTGCATGGCGCAATACCAGGCTCGCATCTCGGGGCCGCTGCTCGATCGCATCGACCTCGTCATCGAGGTGCCGGCGGTGACGGCGGCGGACCTGATCCTGCCGCCGCCGGCCGAGGGCTCGGCGGAGGTGGCGGCGCGGGTCGCCGCGGCGCGCGCCCTGCAGGCCCGGCGCTACGCCGCTCTCGGGCTCGGCGCGGCGACCACCAACGCCGCCTGCCCGGCCGCAATCGTCGAGGAGGTGGCGCGCCCGGACCGCGACGGCCTCGCCCTGATCCGCGACGCGGCCGATGCCATGCGGCTCTCGGCGCGCGGCTTCCACCGCGTCCTCAAGGTGGCCCGCACCCTCGCCGACCTCGACGGCGAAGAGCACGTGCGGCGGCTGCACCTCGCCGAAGCGCTGTCCTACCGCTCCCACGCCGACCGGCGCGCGGTGGCGGCGTGAGGCGCGTTCGCCGGGCCGGCCATTTGCGCAGACGGTTAAAGGATCGTTAGCCGCTGCGCCTTCGTCCGCCGCTCCGGTACCGTCTCGGCCGCGCCTCATCTTTTGGAAAGCTTGTTTCTCAAGGGGTTATTGAAAGCTGCGTGCGATGGTGTCGCCAACAACAAGAAGAACAGGGCGGCATTACAATGGAGACCCTCGCATCGCTCGGCGGTGCAAGCGCATGGTTGGCGCCCCTCGGGGCGCTCGCCGCGACGTTGCTCGTCGTGACGGTCATGCTGCTGCGCGATCATCTGCGCCTCGAGCAGCACGCGGTGGCGCTTGAAGGCCATATCGAGCGTCTCCAGGACCGCGTTTGGCAACTCGCCGAAAGCGAGGAGCAGCACCGCAGCCTGATCGAGACGCAGCTCGACTTCATCGTCTTGCGCGATCCGATGGGGCGCATCCTCTTCGCCAACGAGGCCTATAGCCGGCTCCTAGGGCGCCCGCGCCAGGATCTGATCGGCTCGCGCCGCGCACTGAGGGCGGTCGAGAGCGGTCCCGTCCACACCCGCGCCGACGGCGCGCGCCTCGTCGACGAGGCGATCGCGACCGGGGATGGCGTCCGCTGGATCGCCTGGGTCGAGACGGCGGCGCGCGCCCCCGGCGGTGCGCCCGCGATCCTGCGCCTCGGCCGCGAGGTCACCGACCGGGTCGTGTCGGAGCGGGCCTTGGAGGAGGCGCGCAGCAAGGCGGAAGCGGCCAGCGAGGCCAAATCGCGCTTCCTGGCAACCGTCAGCCACGAGTTCCGCACGCCGCTGAACGGCATCCTCGGCATGACGGACCTCATCCTCGACACCCCGCTCAGTCCCGAGCAGACCACCTACGCGCACGCCATCAAGACCTCCGGCGAAGCCTTCCTGTCGCTCATCGACGAGATCCTCGACTTCTCCAAGATCGAGGCCGGGCGCATCGACATCGTCGCCGCGCCGTTCGATCTGCACGCCCTCGTCGAGGGCGTCGTCGAGCTCTTGGCCCCGAAAGCGCAGGGCAAGGGCGTCGAGATCTCCGCCTTCGTGGCCGCCGGCGTGCCGCGCCGGGTCGTCGGCGACGGCGACCGCCTCCGCCAGGTGCTGGTCAACCTCGCCGGGAACGCCGTCAAGTTCACCGACATCGGCGGCATCGGCGTCGTCGTGTCGGCCGAGGCGGACCGCATCGTCATCGAGGTGCGCGACACCGGCCCCGGCATCCCGGCGGAGCGCATCCCGTCGGTCTACGACGAGTTCGAGCAAGGCGACGGCAGCCCGAGCCGCCGCCACGGCGGCGCCGGGCTCGGGCTCGCCATCACGCGCCGCATCGTCGAAGGCATGGGCGGCGAGATCGCGCTCGACAGCCGGGTCGGGCACGGCACCACCTTTCGGGTCGCCTTGCCGCTGCCGGCGGCGGACGCGTCCGGCACAGAGGCGGCGGACGAGACCGATCTCACCGGCCAGCGGGTCCTGATCGTCGCGCATTCGCCGTTCGAGGCGCCCTTCCTGGCGCGGCGGCTGGAAGCCGCGGGCGCCGCCGTCACCCTCGTCGCGACCCCGGGCGACGCGCTCGCCAAGATCGCGGTGTCGGCGTGGGACCACGTGGTCGCCGATTACGCGCTCGGCGACGACGCCGTGCGGGCCATCGCCAAAGAGGCGCGTCTCGCCCGCATCGGCCGCAGCCTCGTCCTCCTGTCGCCGTTCGAGCGGCGCGATTTCGGCCCGCCGAGCGCCGCCGGGTTCGACACCTATCTCGTCAAGCCGGTACGGGCGCGATCCCTGTTCGAGAGGCTGACCAAACCCTTGGCGGCGAGGAGCGAGGGCGACGGAAGTCCCCGCCCGGCCGCCAGCCCGGCCGGCCAGGCGGGCGCGCGCGCCAAGGCGCCGCGCGTCCTCCTCGCCGAGGACAACGAGATCAACGCGCTCCTGGCGATCAAGTCCCTCGAGAAGCTCGGCGCCGTCGTCGATTGGGCCAAGGACGGTCACGAAGCCCTGGCTCTCGCGGAAGCCTCGTTCTCGGGAATCCGCAAGCTCTACGATCTCGTCCTCATGGACATCCGCATGCCGGGCCTCGACGGCCACGACACGACCCGCCGCATCCGCCAGCTCGAGCGGGCGCTCGGGCGTCCCGAGCCCATCAGGGTGATCGCGCTGACGGCGAACGCCTTGCGCGAAGACGAGCAATCGGCGCGTGAGGCCGGCCTCGACGGTTTCCTGGCCAAGCCGTTCCAGATCGATGCCCTGACGAACCTGCTCGCCGTCGCGGAGGCGCCGCTCGCCCGCGCCTCCTGATCGGGCGAAACGGCGAGCCGATCCCGCACCGCGTGAGACCGGCGCCGCTTTGTCACAAAAGCGTTCGCGACCTATGCTGTCTGCGAGCGGGGACGGCGGCGCGAATCGTTGATGGAAAGATCGCCGGACGAGGGGCCATGGTTCTTTCTCACGCGCCCGCGACGCGCGCCGGCAGCGACCGGACAGGCCGGCCGCTCCCCTTCGCCGGTCTCTGGAAACCGCTGCAGAAGAGTGGCTCGGCCGCCTTCGCCTTCTTTCCCGGTGCGCGGCCGGGCGCCGGCACCTTCGGCACGGGAGGGCTTGATCCGCACCTCGGCCGCATCGGTTCCCTCGAGGTCAGGCTCGCCACGAAAGCGAAGGATATCCGCCGGGCGCAACGCCTGCGCTTCAAGGTGTTCTACGATGAGCTGTCGGCGGTCCCGAACCCGGCTTCGCTGATCGCGCGGCGCGATTTCGACGAATACGACGCCGTCTGCGACCACATCCTCGTCATCGATCACGCCGCTGAGCCGGGCGCGGCGCGCAAAGGGAAGCCGCGCGTCGTCGGCACCTACCGCCTCATGCGCCAGGACGTGGCCGACCGCACCTTCGGCTTCTACAGCGCCGGCGAATACGACACCGAGCGCCTGACCGCCGCTAATCCGTCCGCGCGCTTTCTTGAGCTCGGCCGCTCCTGCGTGCTGCCGGCCTATCGCAACCGGCGCATTGTCGAGCTGCTCTGGCACGGCGTCTGGAGCTATGTCCTGCACCATCGCATCGACGTCATGATCGGCTGCGCCAGCCTCGAGGGGAGCGACCCGGCGCGGCTCGCGCTGCCCTTGAGCTTCCTGCACCACCACGCCTCGGCCCGCGATCCGTGGCGCGTCCGCGCCTTGAGGGAGCGTTACGTCGCCATGGACATGCTTGCGGCGGACGCGATCGACCCGAGACGGGCCCTGAACGCGCTGCCGCCGCTCGTCAAAGGCTATCTGCGGCTCGGAGCGGGTTTCGGCGACGGCGCCGTCGTCGATCGCCAATTCGGCACCACGGACGTCTTCGTGGTGCTGCCGGTGGCGTCCATCGGCCGGCGCTACATCGATCATTTCGGGCCGGCCGCCGATCGCCACGCGGCGTAGATCACGATGGAAGGCTCACGGCCCCTCGCCGGCCGCGCGAAGAGCCTCAAGGCCCTCGCGGTAGGTCGGATGGCGCAGCCGCACCCCGAGCTCGTCCTTGATGAGCCGGTTCGCGACACGCTTGCTTTCGCCGTAGAAGCTCGCCGCCATCGGGCCGAGCGCGGCCTCCGCGAAAGGCATCTCCGGCGGCGAGGGCACGCCGGCAAGGCCGGCCGCATAGGCGACCAAGTCCGGCGCGGGCGCCGGCTCGTCGTCGGCGAGGTTGTAGATCGCGCCGGCCCGCGGCCGCGCCAGGGAGGCGATCAGCACCGCGGCGATGTCGTCCACATGGATGCGGTTGAACACCTGGCCCGGCTTGACGATGCGCTTCGCCGTGCCGTCGGCGAGGTTCCTCAGGGCGTTGCGGCCGGGACCGTAGATGCCGGCGAGCCGGAAGACGTGGACGGGCCGGCCGGAGCGGGCGCCGAGCGCAAGCCAGGCGTGCTCCGCTGCGAGCCGCTCGCGCGAGCGCGCGCTGACCGGCTCGGGCGGTGTCGTCTCGTCGACCCAGTCGCCGCCGCGGTCGCCATAGACGCCGATCGTCGACAGATAACCGATCCACTTGAGGCGCGGCGCCGCCGCGACCGCGTCGGCGAAGCGCGCGAGTACCGGATCGCCGTTCTCGTCCGGCGCGATCGACACGAGCAGTGCGTCGGCGGCTGCGATCTCGCTCTCGATGGCGGGATCGGCACCCTCCGGCGCAAAGACGAGAGCGCTGATGCCTTCAGCCGCGAGTCTCTCCGCTTTGCCTCGCGAGGTGACCGTGCCGGCGATGCGGGCGAAACGGTTGCGATGGGAGCGCGCCAAGTGCAGAGCGCTGTAGCCGAGCCCGAAGGCGAACAGGTTCACGCGACGACCCTCTCCCCTCTGATCTCGGGTTTAGCCGAGATCAGTTGTTGGTGCGCAAGTCGGGAACACCCGACTTGCGTTCGGAGAGGGTGGCCCCGCGTAACGGGGCCGGGAGACGGGGCGAGTCCGCTGGGGCTGGCAAGCCCCTCTCCCGGCTCGGGCTCCGCCCGAGCCGGCAACAGCCGAGATCCGCGGCGGGAGGGAGGGCTCGACGCCATTCGCTGCGCACGTCCTCGTCCGTCTCGCCTTGCATCCGCGCGGTCGCGAGCTCTGCAATCCGCTCTGGCGGCAGCAACTGCGCCGCTGCCCACACGGCCGTGCCGCGCACCAGCGGCGACCCGTCGTCGAGGAGGCGAACTGCTTCGGCGGCCAGCGCCGCAGCGCCCGAGTTGCCGATAGCGATCAGGACGTTGCGGACGAAGCGATCGCGTCCCGTGCGCTTGATCGGGGTGCCGGCGAAGCGGGCGCGGAAGGCGGCCTCGTCGAGACGCGCGAGCTCGGCGAGGGGCGGCGCGGCGAGGTCGTCCCGCTGCGCCAGCCGCGCCTCGCGGCCCGCTTGCGCGAACTTGTTCCACGGGCACACGGCGAGGCAGTCGTCGCAGCCGAAGATGCGGTTGCCCATGAGCGGGCGCAGCTCGGGCGCGATCGGACCCTTGTGCTCGATGGTGAGATACGAGATGCAGCGCCGCGCATCGAGCACGTAGGGCGCCGGGAAGGCGTCCGTCGGGCAAGCATCGAGGCAGCGGCGGCACGACCCGCAATGATCCGCCTCCGGCTCGTCCGGCGGCAGCGCGGCGGTCGTGAAGATGGTGCCGAGGAACAGCCAGTTCCCGAATTCGCGCGACACCAGCACCGTGTGCTTGCCCTGCCAGCCGAGCCCGGCCGCGGCGGCGAGCGGCTTCTCCATGACGGGCGCCGTATCGACGAACACCTTGACGTCGGCATCGGCGCGCGCGGCGAGAAACCCGGCGAGCTCCTTCAGCTTGCCCTTGACGACGTCGTGATAATCGCGGCCGCGGGCATAGACCGAGACGGCGCCGCGATCGCGGGCGGCGAGCGCCGCAAGAGGGTCCTCGGCGGGACCGTAATTCACCCCGAGCACGACGACGCTCAGCGCCTCCGGCCACAAAGCCGCCGGGTCGGCGCGGCGCTCCGCGGTCATTTCCATCCAGTCCATGGAGCCGTGATGGCCCGCCGCGAGCCATGTTTCGAGGCGCCCCTGCACCTCGGGCGGAGCCGCGGCCGCGCTGACGCGCAGGACGTCGAAACCGAGCGCGGCGGCCCGCTCGGCCAGCGCCGCCTTGAGCGGCGCGCCGCTCAGCCGTCGACTGTCGCGTAGTGGTCCGCCGGCGCAATGCCCGGCACCCGATCGGCGAGAAGGGCGCGGAAGGCCGGCCGGGCCTTCACCCGGGCGTACCAGCCCTTCGCCGTTTCGCTCTCGTTCCATGGCACGTCGCCGAGATAATCCGCGCAGGACAGATGGGCGGCCGCCGCGAGATCCGCATAGGTCAGAGCGTCGCCGGCGAGCCAGGTCCGCCCGGTCAGCAGATAGCCGATATAATGCAAGTGGTAACGCATATTCGTGCGGGCGGCCCGGATGACGCCCGTATCGGGCGGCCCGCCGCCGGCCTCCGCGTCCATGAAGCGCTTGTAGATCTTCTCGGTGACGAGATAGCTCGTGACCTCGTCGTCGAACTTGGTCAGGAACCAGTCGAGCAGGCGCCGCACCTCGACGCGCTCGGCCGGCTGCTCGGGCAGCAGGCGCGCCTCCCCCATCGCGACGCCGCAGGTCTCGTCGAGATATTCGGCGATCACGGTGGCGCCGGGGACGAAGAACCCCTGCCCGTTCATGAGCACCGGCGTCACGCCGGCCGGATTGATGGCCAGGAACTCGGTGCGCCGCTCCCACGGCCGCTCCTCGCGCAGCTCCGGCTCGATGCCGGTCTCGGCGAGGGCGAGCCGCGCGAAGCGCGAATGCGGGCAGAACGGGTAATGGTGCAGAATCGCCATGGCAGCGTGAGATAGGGCTAGCCCGGCGACAATAAGGCCGCGGGACCGCGAGTGGCGCCGCGGCCACGCGGCGTATCGATCACGGTGCGTCTTGATTGAGCCAATCAAAACCGATGAAAGTGATCGATTCCAAGGAGTTGAGCATGATGCTCAGCCGAAGAGCCTGCCCTCGGACTCGATCCGGGCGTGGTTTCCACTTTCCGGCGTCATGCTCTAGAAGCCGCGGGCCGCGCAGCGCGATTCACGAACGCCGCGGCAGCGCGAGGCGGGGGCGATGGATGCGATCAAGCTGTTTCAGGCCGCGCTGCTCGGCGTGCTGGAGGGCGGCACCGAGTTCCTGCCGGTGTCCTCGACCGGGCACCTCCTCCTGCTGCAGCATTTCTTCGGGTTCGACAGCGAGGCCGACAAGACCTTCACCATCCTGATCCAGTTCGGGGCCATCCTCGCCATCCTGTCGGTCTATTTCACGCGCCTGTGGCGGATCGCGGTCGCGGTGCCCGGCGATGCCGACGCGCGGCGCTTCGCGGTCGGCGTGATCATCGCGTTCCTGCCGGCGGCGATCATCGGCGTCCTTCTGCGCGATTTTATCAGGGGCGTCCTGTTCAATCCGCTCGTCGTCTGCACGACCCTGATCGCCGGCGGGCTCGTGCTGATGGTCGTCGACGACCTGCGCTTCAGCCGCGAGGAGAAGGATGCGACGCGGTTTCCCCTGCCGATGTATCTGAAGATCGGCCTGTTCCAGTGCCTCGCCATGATTCCCGGCGTGTCGCGCTCCGGCGCCACCATCGTCGGCGCGATGCTGATGGGCGCCGATAAGCGCGCCGCCGCCGAATTCTCGTTCTTCCTCGCCATCCCGACCATGGCGGGCGCGTTCACCTACGAGCTGGCGAAGAGCTACAAGACCCTGTCCTTCAACGACGGCGCGCTGATCGCAGTCGGCTTCCTGGCCGCCTTCCTGTCCGGGCTGTTCGTCGTGCGCAGCCTTCTCGACTACGTGTCGCGGCACGGCTTCAGGCTGTTCGCCTGGTGGCGCATCGTCGTCGGCGCCATGGGCCTCGCCGGCCTCATCGCGCTCGGCTAAAGCATTTTCGAGTGAGGTGGACCCGGCTCGCGTGAAGAAAATGCGACACAACGAAAAGGAGAGCCGGTTCCAGGGATGTGGAAACGGCTGATGCCGTCCCGCCGTGACGACCTGATCGGCTTCGCGCTGGCCCTGCTCCTCGTGCTCGGCACGGTCGCCCTCGCCCATCTCCTGCCGACCGCGACGACCCCCGCAGCGCCGTCCACGCCGGCCGCCTTCGAGGGCGAGCCGACCTGCACCGAGTGGACCGACGGCTGCATCGTCTACCAGCGCGCCGACGGCGGCGTTGCCTGCTCGACGCCGGGCATCGCCTGCGTGCCGCGCGAGCAGCAGTGCCTCAGGCGCGAGGGCGCCTGACGGTTGCGGCATCGTCCGGCGCCGGCGTCTTCGGCTCGTAGCGGCACAGGTCGCGGATGACGCAGCGGTAGCATTCCGGCCGCCGCGCCTTGCACACGTAGCGCCCGTGCAGGATCAGCCAGTGATGCGCATGCAGCCGGAATTCGCCGGGCACCGCGGCTTCGAGGGCGAGCTGCGTCTCGTCGGCGGTTGTCGTGACGACCAGCGGGATGCGGTTGGCGACGCGGAAGATATGCGTGTCGACGGCGATCGTCGGCTCGCCGAACGCCATGTTGAGGACGACGGACGCGGATTTCCGGCCGACGCCCGGCAGG
>DASQLE010000673.1:0-2742 GCA_035630175.1 Beijerinckiaceae bacterium | reverse complement strand
GAGAGGCGCGCCCGCACGACGCGCTCGTTGCCGGCGACGATGGCGGCGCCGCCGTCCTTGGCCTCGAGATTGGCGACCAGGATGAAGTGATTGGCGAGGGACGCCGCGCCCGCCTCTCCCGTCGGGAGAGGCTGAGTCGGTGGCAGCCGACCGGGTGAGGGGAGCGCCTCATCCGACGGGGACTCGCCCCTCACCCGGTCGCCGCCTTCGGCGTCGCTCGACCTTTCCCGTTGGGAGAGGTTGGCGTCGCGCAGGACGAAGCACTTCTGGTTCGTCCGGATGGTGGCGCGGATGACCTCGGACGGGATGTCGAGGAAAGCCTCGTCGAAGGAGCCCATCAGCACGACCGGCCATTCGACGAGCCCGGCGACCTCGTCCAGAAGCGCCTCGTCCTCGACGAGCTCGAGCCCGCGCGCGAAAGCGAGGTTCTGCGCCTCCGTGCGGATGATGTCCCGGCGGCGCTCGGCGTCGAGCACGACCCTGGCGCGTTCGAGCGCGACGACGTAATCGTCGAAGCGGCGCACCTTCACGGGCGCCGGCCCCATGAAGCGATGCCCTCGCGTGACGTCGCCGGCGCTGACGCCGTCGAGCACGAACGGCACCACGTCCGGGACCTCGGTCTCCGGCCCGAAGGTGCAGACGATCGACTGGAGCGGCCGCACCCAGCGCAGCGACCCGGGCTCGGCCGATTGCGCGCCCCAGCGCATGGATTTGGGCCAGGGGAAATCGCGGATGATGGCGGGCAGGATCTCGGCCAGCACCTCCGGCGTCGGGCGGCCGGGGCGCTCGATCACGGCAACGTAGAACTCGCCTTTCTTGGCGTCCGTCTCGATCCTCGCCTGATCGAGGGAAGCAAGGCCGGCAGCCTTGAGGAAACCCTCGATCGCCTTGTCGGGCGAGCCGACGCGCGGACCGCGCCGCTCCTCGCGCACGTCCTGACCCTTGGCGGGCAGCCCGACAACGTGCAGCGCGAGGCGCCGCGGCGTCGCGAAGGCGCGTGCGCCCTCGTAGAGGAAGCCGCGCTCGACAAGGGCGCCCGTGACCAGCTTGCGCAAGTCCTCGGCGGCGCGCCGCTGCATGCGGGCGGGGATTTCCTCGGATAGAAGTTCGAGCAGGAGATCGGGCATATCGACTATTCCCCTCCCCCTTGCGGGCAGGGGTCATGGGTGGGAGGGCCGGCGCCGGCATCGAGGGAAGCGGTGCCGCTCATGTCCAACGGCTCGTAAAGGGCCGCATGGATGGTGTCTAGAATGTATGCTGGCGCGCCGTCTCCAACTCTCCCCCAACGCAAGTCGAATGTTTCCGACTTGCGCAAATAGGGCCGATCTCGGGCAAGCCCGAGAATCGGTGGGGAGAGAGCACGGTAGCGCTACCCGCGGCTGGCGGAGATCTCGACCTCGCGCACGAGATCGACGTCGCCCTCGCGGTCGCAGCGCAGGGTGATGACGGCGCGCCGCGAGCCGTGGGCGAGGTCGAGGAGGCGCAGGAAGCGCTCGGCGGCGAGGAACACGTCGAAGCGGTGCTCGCCGGCGCTCGACACGCCGAAGTAGTCGCCGGTGACGCGCTCGAACCGGTCCGGCCAAGCCTCGGGCAAAGTCTTGGCGCGCATGCGCAGCTGAGCCGGCGTCGAGCCCCAGAAGGTGATGTCGACGGTGCCGAGCTCCTCGACGACGACCGTCGGATCGGTCGGATCGACGAGGGCGCCGGCGCCGACGAGCTTGGACACGCCCGCATCGTTGGTGGCCGTGAGCACGAGGTCATAGGCGACGCGCTGGACGGCGACGCGGATGTGGCGGCCGGGCGCGGCCTTCATGCGGCGAGCTGCGCGGAGCCGCCGCGGCCGCCCTCCGTCTTGAGCCAAGCCGCGCCGCACGCTTTGGCCAAGTCGCGCACGCGCAGGATGTAGCTCTGGCGCTCGGTGACCGAGATGACGCCGCGGGCGTCGAGCAGGTTGAAGACGTGGCTCGCCTTGATGCACTGGTCGTAGGCAGGCAGCGCCATCGCGTGGCGGTCGTCGCGCTCGCCGTCGGCGAGATATTGCAGGCACGCCCGCTCGGCCATGCGGAACTGCTCGAACAGCATCTCGGTGTCGGCGTATTCGAAGTTGTGGCGAGAATATTCCTCCTCGGCCTGCAGGAAGACGTCGCCGTAGGTGACCTTTTCGGCGCCCGAAAGGCCGTTGAAGTTGACGTCGTAGACGTTCTCGATTCCCTGCACGTACATGGCGAGGCGCTCGAGGCCGTAGGTGAGCTCGCCCGAGACCGGGGCGCACTCGAAGCCCGCTACCTGCTGGAAATAGGTGAACTGCGACACCTCCATGCCGTCGCACCAGCATTCCCAGCCGAGACCCCAGGCGCCGAGGGTCGGGCTCTCCCAATCGTCCTCGACGAAGCGGATGTCGTGCAGGCCGGCATCGATGCCGATCGCCTTGAGCGACTTGAGGTAAAGGTCCTGCAGGTCGGGCGGGTTCGGCTTCAGGATGACCTGGAACTGATAATAATGCTGCAGGCGATTGGGGTTCTGGCCGTAGCGCCCGTCCTTGGGCCGGCGCGAGGGCTGCACGTAGGCGGCGCGCCACGGCCGCGGCCCGAGCGCGCGCAGCGTCGTCGCCGGATGGAAGGTGCCGGCGCCCACCTCCATGTCGTAGGGCTGCAGGATGACGCAGCCGCGCTCGGCCCAGAAGCGCTGCAGAGCGAGGATGAGGCCCTGGAACGAGCGCGCGGGCTGAAGATGAGCAGGCTT
>DASQLE010000672.1:0-3189 GCA_035630175.1 Beijerinckiaceae bacterium | reverse complement strand
CGGATGTCGCCGGAATAGAGCTCGAAGGCCTTCTCGAAATGCCGCAGCGTCGGCTCGCCGCCGGCCGTGAAGGCGGCGATCAGCGAATAGCTGAGCGGATACAGGAACAGCGCCGCCACCAGCGCCAGCGCCGGCGCGACGAGGAGAAGGCCGAGAGCGGAAAAGCGGGGCATCATCGAGCCGTCATCATCGGACGGAGCATCTCATTCGTCATCCTCGGGCGGAGCCCCGAGGACCTCAGGACGGAAGGGTGCCTTTTCCGGCACGAGGTCCTCGGGTCTCGCTGCGCTCGCCCGAGGATGACGTTGCACGGGCTAGTTCGCCACCTTGCGCTCGTAGGCTTCGAGGATGTCGTTGAAGTAGGGCGCGATCGGGAAGGGCTTGCCCTTGCTGGCGAGATCGTCGGGGTCGATGTCGGCGAACAGCTTCTTCCACGCCGCCTCGTCGAGCTTGCCTTGCAGGTTCTGCGCGTCGATGCCGGGATACCAGTTGAAGCGCTTGACGATGCCTTCCGCCTGCACCTCCGGGCTGGTGGCGAGCGCGACGAAATCCTGCGCAACCTTGGCGTTCGCCTTGGCGGGGATGGCGTAGTACATCGGCTGACCGGGCATGCCGGGCGAGACCAGCTTGACGCGCATGTTCGGCGGCAGCTTGCCGTCCGCCTTCCAGGTGTAGAACATGTCAACCCAGACCGGGCCCATGGCGATCTCGCCGCGGTTCAGCATGTCCAGCGTTCCGGCATTGCCGGGCGTGATGACGACGTTCTTGTTGAACTCCTTCAGGTCGGCCAGGGCCTTGTCCCAATTGGTCTTGGCGTTGGCATCGTACGGCCCCTTCTCGAGCTTGGCGGCGTCTCCGCCGAAGGCGGCGACCCAGCCGGACACGAAGGCGACGCCGGACATGCCGCCCTTGATGCCGTTATAGCCGAACTGGCGCGGGTTCTTCTTCACCCACTCCATCAGCTCCGGATAGCTGGCGGGCGGGTTCTTGATGAGGTCGGGGTTGTAGGCGATCGCGGTTTGCGAGTGGAACATCGGCATGACGAAGCCGGAGACCTCGGCGCCGAGCGCGTTCTTGGCGGTGTCGCGCGTGGCGAGCGGCCCGGTCGCGATCTGGTCCGTGTATTTTTGCAGGAGGCCCTCCCCCACCATGGTGCCGGCGGCCTTCTGGTGGATCACGACCACGTCGAAATCGGATTTCGCGGCGCCGCCCTTCTTCTGCGCGTCGAGCTTCTCGTAGATCTTCTGCGATCCGGCGTCGCCCGGCCCGGTGCCGACGGCGTTGACCTTCACGCCGGGATTCTTCTTCTCGAACATCGGCCCGAGATAATCCTTGATGTAGTCGACCATGTTCTGGTCGCCGGCGGTGGCGACGTTGAGCACCTGCTGCTGCGCGGCGGCTGGTGTGGTCATGGCTCCTGCCGCGAGGAACGCGGCGAGAATTGTCTTACGCATGGCTTCCTCCGTTGTCGTGGGCGCTTTGGTTGCGAGCACTTGCGTTGTGGGCATTCGGGAACAAGTGCAGCGCCCCGAGCGGCAAGCGCAGACCGACGGGGGTGTCGAGATCGAGGTAGCGTTCGTCCATCACGGTAAACTGACGGTCGCCGATCGCCACCGCGTAGCGATAATGGCCGCCCGGATAAGCGCGCTGCGCGATGCGGCCGGAGAGCACGATGGCGCCCTCGACGCGCGCATCGGGCGCGTCGAGCTTGGCGACGTCGTCGCGGAAATAGGCCCGCACAGAGCCGACCGGCGCGGCGCCGCTCCACGGAACGGCCGCCTGCTCGCGCGAGGCGCTGATCTCGACGCCCCCCGAGGCGGGCGCGACGGTGAGATCGATCGTGTTGTCGGCGCCCATGAAGCTCGCCACGAAGGGCGACGCCGGCCGGTCGTAGACCTCTTTCGGGGGACCGGCCTGGGCGATGCGGCCCGCCTCCATGACGACGATCCGGTCCGCCATCGTCATCGCCTCCTCGCGGTCGTGGGTGACGTGAATGGCCGCGAAGCCGAGCCGGTTCTGCAGCGCCTTGATCTCGTAGCGCAGCTGCAGCCGCACCTTGGCGTCAAGATTGGAGAGGGGCTCGTCGAGCAGGAGCAGCGAGGGATCAACGGCGAGCGCCCGGCCGAGGGCGACGCGCTGGCGCTGCCCGCCGGACAGGTTGGTGACCTTGCGGTCCTCGAGCCCGGCGAGGCCGAGGAGCGTCAGCACCTCGCCGACGCGGCGGCGCACCGCCTCGCGCCGCATGCCGCGCAGGCGCAGGCCGTAGCCGACATTGCCGAGCACGGTCATGTGCGGCCACAGGGCGTAGGATTGGAACACCATGGCGATGTTGCGCTTCTCCGGCGGCAGCGCCGCGACGTCGCGGCCGAACAGGCGGATGGCGCCGCTCGACGCCTTCTGGAAGCCGGCGATGGTGCGCAGGAGGGTGGTCTTGCCGCATCCGGAGGAGCCGAGGATGGCGATGAACTCGCCGGGCTCGACGGTGAGGTCGACGCCGTGCAGCACCGGCAGGGCGCCGTAGCCGACATGGAGATTCTCGACCTCGATCGCGCGTGACCCGTCGTCCTGCACCAAACGCCCTCAACTCCTTGGAATCGATCACGTCCATGCGTTTGATCGATTCAATCAAAACGCATCGTGATCGAGCCGGCGGCAGTCTGGCACCGGGCGGCGGCGGACTCAACGGTTATGGCGAGGCGGGCGCCGGCCGCGCCCGGTCAACCCGCCGAGCGCGTCTCGACCATGCGCGCTAGGAGGGCGGCGCCGAGCGGCAGGATGGCGTCGTCGAACTGGTAAGCCGGGTTGTGCAGGCCCGGGCCGGGGGTTTGGCCGAGCCACACATAGGCGCCCGGCACGGCCCCCAGCATGTCGGCGAAGTCCTCGCTGCCCATACGCGGCTGCTCGAGCCAGGCCACGTTGTCCGTCCCGAACAATTCCGCGGCGGCCGCGCCCATGGCGGCGGTCTGCTCGTCGTGGTTCCTGAGTACCGAGAAGATGTCGCGCATGTCGACCTCGACGGCGGCCCCGAAGGCGGCGCCGATGCCCGCCGCCAGCTCGCGGATGCGGGCCCGGACCAGGGCCCGCGCGCTGTCGTCGAAAGCCCGCACCGTGCCGGCGAGCTGGGCCGTCTCGGGGATGACGTTGTAGGCCGAGCCGGCATGGATCTGCGTGATCGACACCACCACCGCC
>DASQLE010000671.1:0-3708 GCA_035630175.1 Beijerinckiaceae bacterium | reverse complement strand
AAGGTGGCCGCCGACTGGCGTGCGTCCTTGGCGAGATACAGGCGCCCGCCCGCCTCGACGACGACGCCGTCGAGCTCGTCGAGGAGCGTCAGGACGTCCGCCGTCGCAGGCAGGTCGAGCGCGAGGGTGAAGCCCTGTCGGGCGAAGGCGATCGTGCCGGCGCTGTCGCCAAGCTGCTTGAGCACGGCCAGGAACGAGGCGCGGCCGCGGTGGGCGATGCGCTCGAGGATCTCGCCGAGCGCCGACCGCGCGGCAGCCGGCGGGATGACGCATTGATACTGCACGAAGCCGGCGCGCCCGTAGATGCGGTTCCAATCGGCAATGCCGTCGAGGGGAAAAAAATAGGGGTCCCAATGCACCAGGGCGGGCTCGCCCGCCCGCCTCGCGCCGCGGCGGAAATAGAGCTCGTTGAAAGCCTTGATGGAGGCATGGTTGAGCATCCCGCCCGGCAGGTCGAGCGGCACCGCGAGCCGGCCTGGCCGCGCCGGCGGAAAAGGCTCGGCGCCGGGCCGCAGGGCAACGACATCCTCGGGGGTCGCATGCTCGGCGGCGTAGACGAGCGAGCGGCCGAGCGAAGCGCCGCGGGCAAGGCAATCGATCCAGGCGACCGAATAGGTGGCGCCGGCCGTCTCCGCGAGAGCCGCCATGGCGGCGTCGAGATCGCGGGCGACGATCGTGCGCTGGCGCATCCAGCCGGTGCGGACGGGCCGCAGCCGGATCGTCGCCTCGACGATCGTGCCCGTCAGCCCCATCCCGCCGATCGTGGCGGCGAACAGTGCCGCGTTCTCGGCCGGCGAGCAGGTGAGCGTCTGTCCGTCGGGCAGCACCAGCTCAAGCGATTCCACATGCGCGCCGAAACCGCCGTCGCGATGATGGTTCTTGCCGTGCACGTCGGCCGCGATCATGCCGCCGACGGTCACGAACTTCGTCCCCGGCACGACCGCCGGAAAGTAGCCGCGCGGCACGAGCGCGGCGAGGATGTCGGCGAGCAGCACGCCCGCTTCCACCGTGAGAAGGCCGCTCGCCAGGTCGAAAGCGCGGAAGCGGTCGAGCCGGCTCGTCGACAGGGTGACGCGCTCGCCGATGGCGGCGTCGCCGTAGGCGCGCCCGTTGCCGCGCGCGACGAGGCCCGCATGCCCGCTCTGCAGCGCCGGCACCGCGGCCGGCGTCTCCGCCTCGAGCCATTGGCTCGCGTGCCGCGGATAGCGTCCCCATCCGGTCAGCTCGATCATGCGCTCCGCTCCCGGAACGTGAACGCCCCATCCAGCATGAACTTGGCCACGTAGCCGATCGCCAGCCCCAGAACCGCACCCGCGTATTTGGCGACATCGGTGCGCCAGATGGTCCAGAAGGCCACCTCGAAGCCCCAGAAGACCAGCGTCGTGACGATGCTGAACAGGCCGTAGAGCGAGAGCTTGCGCGCCTCCTCGCGGTGCGAGGTGAAGCGGTCGAAGAAGATCCACTTCTTGTCGAGGACGTATTTGACCGCGAACCCGACCACCGTCCCGGCCGCGATCGAGAGCGCCAGCGCCGCCGGCGGCGCGAGCCGCACGACCGCCTCCTGGGCCGCGAGGTTGGCCAGGGTGGCGATGACGGCGAACAGCACGTAGCGGAGCGCGATGGTCGACGAAGGCGCGAGGGGCATCACGGCGGCGGATCAGATGGCGAGCAGGATTAGCGCGACGGCGACCGCCATGGCGACGAGGCTCGTCCGATCCTTGATGGCGAACACCACCGGGTCGTCGTCCATCTGCCGCCGGTGCGCGAGCATGAGCGCGCGGCCGATCCAATAGATCAGCACCGGGCAGACGAGCCACAGGATGCCCGGCCGGCTGTAGAGCGGGTTGACGGTCTCGCTCGAGATGTAGAACGCGAACACCGTGACGGCGTTGAAGCCGGAGGCGGCGGCGAGCGCGGACACCACTTCGAGATCGCCGGTCCTGTAGTCGCGGTTGGATGGGTCCCGCATGTTCGCGTCAGCGCGGGCCGCGAGCTCGACATAACGCTTCATGAGCGCGAGCGACACGAACAAGGACATGCAGAAGGCGAGCAGCCATTGCGAGACGACCACCTCGATGGCGACGGCACCGCCGAGCACGCGCACCGAGTAGAGCGTCGCCAAGGTAAGGACGTCGATCAGCATCTTGCGCTTCAGGTAGAACGAATACGCGCTCGTGATGGCGAAATAGGCGAGCAGCACGCCGAGGAAGGGCAGGGATACGGCGGCGGCGACGAGGATTGCGGCGAGGAACAGGAGCGGCACGGCGAGGAGGCCGTGCATCAGCGGCACGGCGCCGCTCGCGAGCGGGCGCGCGAACTTCGTTCGGTGGCGGCGGTCGTCCTGCAGGTCGACGAGGTCGTTGAGCACATAAACGCTCGACGCGCACAGGCAGAACGCGACGGCGGCAAGGCCCGCTTGCAAAAAGGCGGCGGGCTCGAACTTGTGCGACGCCAGGAGCGGCAGGAAGACGAGCGCGTTCTTGGCGTATTGATGAACGCGGACGAGCTTGGCCCAGGTCCGCCAGGTGGGGCGCTCGTGCCCGAGATGCTCAGCATCGGGCGCGATCGCGGCAAGCCTGCGAGCGACGCCGGCCGGCGCCCGCACGGCGATGGCGTTGCCGGCGCGCTCCCAGACGGGCAGGTCCGCGGCGTCGTTGCCGATGTAATCGAAGCCCTTCTCGCCGAAGGCGGCGACGAGCTGCCGCGCCTTGGCCGTGCCGGCGAGGTTGGTCGTCTCGTCCGAGGCGTACCAGCCGGTGAACAGGCCGAGGTGATCGGCGATGGCCGCGACCAGGCGGCCGCTGCTCGCCGAAGCGAGATAAACGGGCCGCCCGTCCGCGCGCGCCGCCCGGACCAGCGCCAGGACGCTCTCGTCGTAGGGCAGGACGCCCGGATCGAAATCAAGCGGCTCGGACAGACGGTGCTTGAGGGCGGCCTTGCCCTCGCGCAAGGTCAGCAGCATGGCGAACAGGGCGTGCGGCCGCCGCCCGAGCTCGGCAAACGCGGTCTCGATCAGGAGATCCGAGCGGACGAGCGTTCCGTCGAGATCGACGACGAGCGGCCGCCGTCCGGCCTCGGCAGGCGCAGCCGAAGCCGGACGGTCCGCGAGAGGGTCGTTATCTTGCGGCGGCAAGACGCCGATCGGCGATAGGGTGCTCGTCTGTGCCAAGGGAGCCGTGCTTTCGTTCGAACCAGAGGTTGCGAAGGTCCTTACAAGCGGTCGTCCAACTTGAGCTAGGGAAGCCGCTCGGTTCAGTGACGACGTTCCGTCATTGCAGGGATCGTGCCTTCAGGCTGAATGATGGCAGAACGATGCGCCGCCGCGGGGGAGCCAAGCCGGACGATCTCAGCCTTCCCGCCTTCGGCCTGTGGCCGGCATCGCGCTGCTCCCCGCTTTCGCCCTGCGGGCGCTGCGGCTCCGGCCGAGGGCGATCGCGGCGAGCACCGTGGCCCTGCTGCTGGCCTTGCTGGCCTCGCCGATCGCCGCGATCCATGACACCCTGTTCTTGCTGCCGCTCTGGTAGGCCGCTGGCGGCTGCCGGCGATGCGCATCGTCGCGCTCCTCCTGATCCTGCCGGTGCCGTTCACGACCGATTCGGGCAGCCGGCGCTCATCCAGGCGACCTTCGGCTCGCTCTACAACGGGGCTCTTGTGCTGCGCCTCGCGGCGGTGTTGATGCACGGACGACGGGAGCCGGGGCGTCAGGCC
>DASQLE010000670.1:0-5471 GCA_035630175.1 Beijerinckiaceae bacterium | reverse complement strand
GAAGGCGAGCTCGTGGGAGGCCTCGGCGACCGTCACGCCTTCCGTGTACGGCCACGGATACCAGGTTTGCCGCTGGCCCGAGGCCACTGCTCGGTTGAGGAAGGTCTGCAACCGGACATAGCGTGCCGACGAGAGCGGCCGCGCCAGATCGACGAGCGCTTTCAGCGGGAAACCGGTCCACGGCACCGCCATGGCCCAGGCTTCGACGCAGCGCAGGCGGTACAGCCGCTCCTCGAGCGGCATCTTGCGGATGAGGTCGTCGACGCCGATCTCGAACGGCTTCTCGACGAGGCCGTCGACCGCGACGGTCCACGGCCGCGTCCGGAGCGCCCGCGCGGCGGCGGCGACGCTCTTCGACGAGCCGAACTCATAGAAGTTGTTGTAGTCGGCGCTGACGGGCTCGGGCGTCAGGTCGCGGTCGAGCGGGTAGCGCCCGTTGCGCTTGGCCGGATACAGGTCGAAGGTCGGGTCGGCGTATTGCGCGGGGGCGCCGGCTCCGCCGAGAAGCGTGCCGCCGATCAGCCCGGCGCCTCCGGCGATGATCGCCCGGCGGCTGAGATACGCGGCCTCAGGCGTCGCCTCGCTCTCGGGGATTTCCCAGCCGCGCCGTCGCGGGACGAGCATTGCACGGTCTCCGTTTCCGACAGCATCATCGGAACCGCCCGCCGCCGCAAGTCACGGGATGGCGAGAAAAACACCTCTCCCGCTTGCGGGAAAGGGAATGGCTCAATCGTCGCGGTAGACGCGCTCGTTGCGCTCGTGCCGCTCCTGGGCCTCGAGCGACAGCGTCGCGATCGGGCGGGCCTCGAGCCGCCGCAGCGAGATCGGCTCGCCCGTTTCCTCGCAATAGCCGTACGTGCCGTCGTCGATGCGCGCCAGCGCCGCGTCGATCTTGGCGATCAGCTTGCGCTGCCGGTCGCGGGCGCGCAGCTCGATGGCGCGGTCGGTTTCCGAGGGGGCCCGGTCGGCGAACTCGGGATGGTTCTCGTTCTCGCTCTGCAGGGCGACCAGGGTGCCCTGCGCCTCGCGCAGGATTTCGCCCTTCCAGAGATTCAGCTTGCGGCGAAAGTATTCCCGCTGCCGCTCGCTCATGAACGGTTCTTCATCGCTTGGACGATACTTCTCGTCGATGATGATAATTTTTTTCATTGAGCCCCTCGTGAAAGCAGTCGTTTCCTCCGCATGGGCAGCGGTTTAGCGCGTGCGTATACTCGATGAGGCGAACGCGGACAACGCGTTTCGACGACACGAAAATGTGAAAAGACACCCAACGCGCCGCGAATCGCCGCCGGCCCCTGGCGGGCAAGGTGGAGGCGATGTGTTGCGGTTCTGTTACGATCCCATTCCGTCTTTCCGGGGCGCACCTCTATCGCCTCGCCGGCGTGCGGGCGAGGCCGAGTCGCGGCGGAGGCGCGACCGGATGAAGGGCGGCCCCAGCCCTCACCGAGTCATGCGTAGAGGGAGCGTGTGTCAGCGGACCCCGAGCTTGGCCATCTCGACCTGCGCCCGCAGGTCGATATGCGACAGGATCTCGTCGAGACGCGGGTCGCCGCTCGCGTGGCGCCGCTCGGCCAGCCGCGCCGCGATGGCTTGCAGATCGGCCGTCGCGACGCGTCCCGACAGAAGGGCCGCCTTGAGCCGGTCGAGGGCGTCGAGGAGTTCGTGGCCGCGCTGCACGGACCGCCGCTTGCGCTCGCCGGCGTCGCCCTCGCCCTGCAGGGCGAGGATCGCGTCCATGGTGGCGAGCGGCGCGGCCGATCCCACGCCCGAGGCCGTCGCGGCGGCATTGTCGGCCACCGCGAAACGCTGGCCGGCCGGGCCGCGCCGCTGCGCGCCGGGCGCGGCGGCCGGAGCCAGCGAGGGTCGTTGGTCGATTCGCATCGGGGCGCGCGGGTCCGATTCCACAAAGTTGAGCACGATGCGTTTGGATCGCGCTGATCGAAACGCAAGGTCGTGATCGATTGCGAGGCGTAGAGCGTGCGAGGCACTCTCCGGGCCGCGTGGTTAACGGCCGGTAAAGGAGGCGGCAGAACTTGCCGGGCGGCGGCAGCATCGGCACCCCGGGCCGTGGCCCGACGCGCGATACGACACAGACTTTTCAATGAAAACAAGCCTTTACGCGAACCGACGCGCTGGCACGAAGCTCGCAAGAGAGCGGCTGAACCGGTCCCGATCGCGATGCGCCTCCTCCCCCTACTCCGCCGAATTGCCTTCGGGGCCCTGTGCTCGGCCGTGCTCGCGACCTACGGCGCGCCGGCCCTGGCGCTGTCGCGCATCAAGGATCTCGCCCAGATCGAGGGCGTGCGCCAGAACCAGCTGGTCGGCTACGGCCTCGTCGTCGGCCTCGGCGGCACCGGCGACACCCTCAACAACGCGCCCTTCACGCGGCAATCCCTGCAGGCGATGCTCGAGCGCCTCGGCGTCAACACGCGCGGCGCCAACTTGCGCACCGCCAACGTCGCCGCCGTCATGGTGACGGCCAACCTGCCCGCCTTCGCGACGCAGGGCACCCGGCTCGACGTGACGGTCTCGGCCCTCGGCGACGCCAAGTCGCTGCAAGGCGGCACGCTGCTGGTCACGCCGCTGCTCGGCGCCGACGGCGAGGTCTATGCGGTCGGCCAGGGCTCGGTGGCGATCGCCGGCTTCCAGGCCGAGGGCGACGCCGCCAAGGTGACGCGCGGCGTGCCGACGGTCGGGCGCATCTCCAACGGCGCGCTCATCGAACGCGAGGTCGAGTTCAAGCTCAGCACCCAGAAGACCCTGCGCCTCGCCCTGCGCAACCCGGACCTGACGACGGCCAAGCGCATCGCCGCCGCCATCAACGACTTCCTCGGCTCCGACGCCGCCGAGCCGACCGACCCCTCTACGGTCTGCATCACCATCCCGCCCAAGTTTCAGGGCAACATGATCAAGCTCCTGACCGAGATCGAGCAGCTCCGCGTCGAGCCGGACCAGAGCGCCCGCATCGTCATCGACGAGCGCTCGGGCATCATCGTCATGGGCCGCGACGTGCGCGTCTCGACCGTCGCGGTGGCGCAAGGCAACCTCACGGTCACCATCTCCGAGCAGCCGCAGGTCAGCCAGCCGGCGCCGTTCACCGATGCGCCCGCCGTGGTGGTGCCGCGCACCGGCGTCAAGGTCGACGCGGGCGAAGGCAACAAGCTCGCCCTCGTGCGCGAGGGCGTCACCCTGCGCGAGCTCGTCGACGGGCTCAACGCCCTCGGCATCGGCCCGCGCGACATGATCTCCATCCTGCAGGCCATCAAGGCGTCGGGCGCCCTGCAGGCCGAGATCGAGGTGATGTAATGGCAGCCCCTCTCGCCGCGCTCGCGGTCGGCGCCGCGACCAAGCTCGCGGCCGGCGTCGTCGGCCAAGTCGCCGGCAACGCCGCCGGCAAGGTCGGCACCGCGCTTCAGCCCACGGGGCAGGCCGAGCTCAAGGCGCGCAAGACCGCGCAGGATTTCGAGTCCATGTTCCTCGAGCACACCCTCGACCGGCTGTTCCAGTCGGACGCGACGGAGGGGCCGCTCGGCGACAACGGCATGGGCGGCGACGTCTACCGCACCATGCTGGCCAAGGAATATGCGGGGACCATCGCCAAGAGCGGCGGCGTCGGCATCGCCGACCAGGTCTATCGCGAGATCCTCAAGATGCAGGAGAGCGACCATGGGAGGTCTTGAGCAGCGGCAAGAACATCGGCAAACGGCGGCCCGCATTCTCTCGCGCGACGATGCCGAGCGCCTGGTGGCGAGCGTCCTCGCCACCATGGGCGATCTGGAGAAGGTGCTGGCGCACGAGACCGCGCATGTGCGCGTCGGGCGCGTCCGCGACGGGCTCGCCGAAGAAGCGAAGAAGAGCGAGCTGGCGAGCGCTTATCTGCGCGGCCTCGAAGCCGTCAAGGCGAACGCGGTCGCGCTCGCCCGCTTCGCTCCCGAGGCGATCGAGCGGCTGAAGACGGCGCACGCCGCCTTCGGCCGCATCGTCGAGACCAACCAGACCGTCCTCGCCACGGCGCGGGCCGTCTCCGAGAGCCTCGTCAAAAGCGTTGCGGAAGAAATGAACCGCCTGTCGCGCCCGCAGGGCTACGCCCCGGCGGGATACGGCGCGGCCGGGTCCGGCGCGCCGCCGCCGCGCAGCGAGCCGCTCGTCCTGTCGAAACGGCTCTGACCGCCTGCCGATTTCGCCCCTCGTGCTGAGGGGATTGCGGGCTGCCACATCTCGGCAGCGGAGACGAATGCGTCAAAACGAGCCGATGCGGGAAGCCGCCGCTTAACCATTTCTTTAAACCTCGGATTCAGGCCTGCCGTGCCATCCATGGCAGTGGCGGCCGAGAGGGTCGCGATTGTCCGGGAAGGTGGCCATGGAAACCGGCACCGTCTCCAAAGCAATGGCGCCCGCGCCGCCGGCGCCGGCGCGCGCCGACCAGCTCGCCGCCGCGGGAGCGGTGAAGAGCGACCTCACGGCCGCCGTGCAGCAGGCCGACGACGCGCCGGCCATGCGCTTCGCTCCGAGCGAAGGCGCCGGCTTCCGGGCCTCGGTCGAGGCCGCCCTGCGCCAGGTGATCGAGCGTCACGTTACCGTCGATCCGCGCACCCGCGAGCTCGTGTTCCAGGCGATCAGCAAGGAGACCGGAATCGTCGTGCGCCAGGTGCCGGATGAATCCCTGCTGCGTCTGCGCTCCTACCTGCGCGACATGCGCGAGGCCGAGGACCGGGAGCGCGGCGACGTGCGGCGAGTCGAGCGCATCGCCTGAGAGCCTCGCTGCATCATCGTCTCTGCCCGCCCCCTCACACTCGTCATCCTCGCGCGGCGCGCGAGCGCCGACCCGAGGCCTCGGTACGAGGCGGCACCTTATGCGGCCTGAGTCCTCGGGTCTCCGCGGCTGCGCCGCTCCGTCCGAGAATGACGACGTTGAAGATGGGGAGAAACGAACGGTTAACCATAAATCTTGGGGTCGCGGCCCGTTTACTGGTCTTTAGGCGACGCAGCGCAAATGTCGGCAGCGCGCACAGCCAGGATGGCGGTGCGGAAGCAGAACGCTTCGCAAAACCAGAAAGGTTTCGATTATGTCGGGTATCGTTCTTTCGAGCGCAGTGCGCACGAACCTCACCACGCTTCAGACCACCACCGCGCTGCAGGGAAAGATCCAGGAGAAGCTGTCGACCGGCAAGAAAGTCAACTCGGCCCTCGACAATCCGTCCAGCTTCTTCACCGCGTCGAGCCTCAACCGCCGCGCCAACGACCTGTCGTCGCTCCTCGACGGCATGCAGCAGGGCGTCAAGACCCTGGAAGCGGCCGACAACGCGATGAAGGCGATCACCAAGAACATCGAGTCGATGCAGGCCAACATTCGCCAGGCCCGCCAGGATAAGTCGTTCAAGGCCACGTCGTACACGCTCGATGCCACGACCATCGGCACCAGCTCGGCCAAGAACCTCACCTTCTCGGGCGGCTCGGTCGGCACGACGCCG
>DASQLE010000669.1:0-2769 GCA_035630175.1 Beijerinckiaceae bacterium | reverse complement strand
CTGGGGAGATCGAGGAAGTGGCCCATGACGGGGGCGACCGGCCGGCCGCTGCCGGCCTTGGCGACGGGAATCTCCTGCTGACCCGTCAGGAAGAGCTCGAACTCGTTGGCCGGAAGCGCCGGGTCGAGCGGCGTCTTAAGGGGCTCGCCGGGCCGGGCCGGCTTGACGAGGCGCGGCGTGACGATGATGGCGAGATCCGTTTCCTTGCGCTCGAACGAGGTGGAGCGGAACAGGGTGCCGAGGATGGGCACGTCGGCGATCCAGGGAAGCTGCTGCTTGGTTTCCTGGTTGATGCTCTGCAGCAGCCCAGCGATGGCGAAGCTCTGGCCGTCGCGCAGCTCGATCACGGTCGAGGCGCGGCGGACGATCAGGGCTGGCACCGAGACGCCGGCGGTCCTGACCGAGTTGGTGGCGTCGAGATGGCTGACCTCGGGCTCGAGCCTGAGGTTGATGACCCCGTTCGCCAGCACGGTCGGCGTGAAGGTGAGGCCGACGCCAAACTTCTTGTAGTCGACGAGAACGCGTCCTTCCTCGGCCGCGACGGGGATCGGGAACTCGCCGCCGGCGAGGAAGCTCGCCTTCTCGCCGGACAGGGCGATCAGGTTCGGCTCGGCGAGGCGGCGCGCCAGGCCGCGCTCCTCGAGCGCCTGCACGAGGACGTCCGCATCGACGCCGCCCGAGAGCACGCGTCCGATCAGCGCGCCGAACGGCGCGTAGCCGGAGGCGAGGGCCGCCGTGCCCGAGACTGCGCTGAAGTTCTTGCCCGCCGCCTGCCAGTTGATGCCGAGATCCTTGCCGGCGTTGCGCGAGGCCTCGACGAAGCGCACCTCGAGCATGACCTGCTGGGGCCCGCGCACCTTCAAGTGGTTGAGGACGTCGGGGCCGTATTGCCGGGCGAGCGCCACGGCCTTGGCGGCGGCGACCGCGTCCGGCATCTCGCCCGTTAGAACCGTGCGGCCGTTTGCGGATTCGACCCGGGCGGCGCCGGCTCCCCGCACGGCGAGATCGGAGGCGAGCCGGGGCGTGTTGTAGGCGACCTCGACCTCGATGACGCCGACGAGCTGCTTCGAGGCGTCGTAGATCGAGACGTTGGTGGTGCCGATCTTCTTGCCGAGGACATAGAGGGTCTCATCGGTGAGCGGCATCACATCGGCTGTCTCGGGATCGCCGACGACGAGATCGACGAAGCCGCGGCTCGTGCGCAGGGTCTCGGATTTGCCGAGCGCGACGCGGACGGCGCCGACCCGGTTCTCGCCGATCGCCACGGTGCGGGCGTCGGCGGCGCCGGCCGGGCTCAGCGGAGCGCCGGCGAGCAGCGCGATCCCCGCCAACGGAGCAGCCAGGGCCAGGGCAAGGCTCAGCCGACTGAACCGTCGCGGATTGCGCGGGCTTCGATGCCCCTGACCCAACATACGCGAACTCCGATACGCCGACGCGGTACTGACGACCTTAGAAGACGCCGGATGCTCTAAATTTACCGTGAACGAAGCCGAAATAGTTTACCGCACCATCCGCGAGGATCGCGGCGAAGCTCTTCGCTCCGCCGGAGCCGCCGGAGCGTCGCAACGGATCGTTTGCCTTTTTCACCAATTGGCAGGTGTCGCGCGCTTAGCTTGTGGCGGGCCTCTGGAAATGAGACGGGGATGGGAACGCTCGCGACGCTGAAACGGCCGAAACAGATGATCATGCGCGCCGCCGGCTTCGCCCTTGCGGCCGGCACCGTCGGCGCGGCCCTGTTCGGCGGCGCCCTGCTGCGCGATCCTGCGCGCTTGCCGCCGCCGCAGCCCTCGACCACGGCGGCAATGCCCGACACGAAAGACGCGACCCGCGTCACGGGCGCCATCGGACATCGGCCAGTGTCGGCGCCGATCGCCGCCTCCCCCGTGGGCAGCGGCGCACCGGTCTCCGCTGCGCCGAGCGCCGAGCCGGGCGCCTGGCGCGAGGAGGAATTCACCTTCGCGGCGATCGTCGACGGGCGCACGCTCAGCGCCGGCGGCGTCACGATCACGCTGGCGGGCTTGGCGCTGCCGCATTCCGACCAGATCTGCCGCACTCTCGACGACCGGCTCGAGGCTTGCGCCGCCCGCGCCGCGACCCAGCTCGAATTGCTGACGCGCTCGCGCCGCCTCGCCTGCCGCTTTCAGATGACCACCTCGAGCGCCGGCACAGGCTCGTGCCGCATCGGCTCGCAGGACCTCGCCGAGCGCATGATCCGCACGGGCTATGTGCGGGCGGACAAAGGCGAGGTGGTGGCCAATGCCGGCGAGCCGGGAGCGGCCGGCCCTTAGATCACGAGCCTGATGTCCTTCCGCTCCGATTGCCCAAGCCGGCGAGCCTCCTTATAGCGGCCGCATGCTCGACGATCTGAACGACGACCCACGCGTCACCTGGACCAACGACGTGCTGCGCTTCGGCGATACCGATGCGTTCGGCCACGTCAACAATGCGGTGTTCGCCACCCTGTGCGAGAGCGGCCGCGTCGCGCTTTTCCGCACGCGGCTCGGGGAAAGCCTGCCGCCGGGTGCGTTCTGGGTAATCGCGCGCCTCGCCATCGACTTCCGGGCCGAGCTGCATTACCCCGGCGAAGTCCGCACCGGCACCTGGCCGACGCGGCTCGGCCGCTCGTGCTTGACCTTCGAGCAGGTGCTCGTCTCGAACGGCGCTCCGGCGGCGACGGCCGAGAGCGTCTGCGTCCTCATGGCTGCGCAGACCCGCCGTCCAACGGCGCTGCCCGACGCGACCCGCCGCATCGTCGAGGGCCTCTTGCGC
>DASQLE010000668.1:0-3028 GCA_035630175.1 Beijerinckiaceae bacterium | reverse complement strand
GCCGTGCTGCTCGCAGCCGCCCTTCGGCCCCTTGCCAACGAAACGGTGGTCGATCTTGGCGCCGGAACGGGGGCGGTGGGATTGATGATGGCGGCGTCCGGCGCCGCGGAGATCCTGTTCGTCGAGCGCGACCCGGCCCTGGCAGCGCTCTGCCGGCGCAACATCGAGCTGAACGGCTTGACCGGCCGGGCGCGTGTCATCGAGGCCGACATCCTGCACGTGCGGGACGGTCGCTGCGGGGACCCCCCCATCGCCGCCGACATCGTCGTCACCAACCCGCCGTTCCTGGAGCCCGGCCGTTCCCGCGCCTCGCCCGATCCCGCTCGGGCCGCGGCGCACCAATTGTCGGACGAGGCGTTGGGGCGATGGATCGAGGTCGGCGCCGGTTTCCTGCGGGTCAAGGGCCGGTTGGCTCTCATCCATCGGGCCGATCGCCTGGCCGATTGCCTGAAACACCTTGAGAGGGCGTTCGGCGGCATTGTCGTCAAAGCCGTTCACCCGCGTGCGGGGGAGGCAGCCATCCGCATCGTCTTGAGCGCCGTCAAAGGCAGCCGTGCCCCCTTGCGAGTAGCGCCGGCTCTCGTGCTGCACGGCCCTGACGGCCGTTTTCTCCCGGACATCGATACCATCCATCGCGGCGAAGCATCTTTGCAGATGTGAGCGGGCGGCCGGACATGATCAGCCGGCAGCGCCGGCCGCATCCGAATGTCGCTTCGCACGGATCGCGCTGAAGCCGCTCAAGACGCTGTCGACGAGGTCGGCCGATCACGATGCGTTTTGATCTCGTCGATCAAAACGCATGAACGGGATCGATTCCCATAAATTGATGATGTTCGTCCGGAAAAGCCTGCGCCCGTACTGGAGCCGGCGTGGTCCCGTCCTCGGATCACTCCGAGGACAGGCTCTTCGGGCATCCTGGTCCTAGCGGCGGTAGCAAACCCGACGCGGTCCCCAAGCTGTGTAGCGCACACGGCACACGACCCGCGGACGGTAGTAGCGCGGGGCATAATAGCGCGGGCGGTAATAGACCCGACTCGGACGGTACGCGCGGCGATAGGTGTAATGACGCGGCCGATACCGGCGAGAGTACATATAATCCTCGGCAGGGCCGCTCACGGCCGTCGCCGCCAAGGATGCGGCCTGCGACGGCATCGCCGACGCGCCGGCCCCGGTCAATGCGAGGCTACCGCCGATAACCGTGCCGATCACGACCATCATTCTTAGAACGCGCATGGATTCCTCCTGTTGAGAGTCGTCGCCCGCCCGTGCAAGCTCTCGCCCAGAGGGGGCAAGCTATGCAGCTCAATATGAACGTCAGCCGACAGGCTCCGGCGCGCGATCCATGAGTCAGGGGTCGTTCTTGGCGATGCTGCACGAGCGGCTGCAGGTCTTGCTGCCGCCGCGGTTCCGAGCCCGTTTTCCGGTCATTCCGGTCGTCCGCCTGTCGGGCGTGATCGGGGCTGTCCTGCCGCTCCGACCGGGGCTGTCCCTCAGCGCCGTCGCGCCGATGCTGGAGCGCGCTTTCACGACAAGGGGCGCCAAGGCGGTGGCGATCATCGTCAATTCGCCCGGCGGCTCGGCCGTGCAATCGCACCTGATCTTCCGGAGGATCCGGGCCCATGCCGACGAGAGCAAGCTGCCGGTCTTCGTCTTCATCGAGGATGCCGCGGCGTCCGGCGGCTACATGATCGCTTGCGCCGGCGACGAGATCTTCGCCGATCCGTCGTCTCTGGTCGGCTCGATCGGCGTCGTATCGGCCGGTTTCGGCTTCGACCGGCTGATCGAGCGTTTCGGCATCGAGCGCCGCCTGCACACGGCCGGCGAGAGCAAGGCCATGCTCGATCCGTTCCGACCGGAGCGGCCAGCGGATCTCGAGCGCCTGCAGGCGATCCAGGCGAATGTCCACGCGGCCTTCCGGGACCTCGTGCAAGCGCGGCGGGGAGCCCGGCTGCGCGGAGCGCCCGACGACCTGTTCTCCGGCGCCGTCTGGACCGGGGGCGAGGCGCTCCCTCTCGGGTTGATCGATGGGCTCGGCGAGATCAGAACCATCCTGCGCGAGCGCTACGGCGACAAGTTGGACCTGCGCGTCATCCCGCCCGCCCGTGGCTCGCTCCTCGCGCGCTGGCTCGGCGGGCGCATCGTTCCGGGCACTTCGGACGAGGGGGGCGCACCCGACCTGCCCTTGCGCCTTTAACCCGGCCTTAAGACCGCCACAGCCAAGGGGCGGCATCCGGGCCCGCGATCATGACCGCGCCGCAAACCGGCCAACGGAGGGTCGCGATCCCATGCTCCAACGATGCCGGCCCGAATCAGGCCGCGGTGGAAACGATTCAAGCGAGAACCATGACCAACACATTGCGCAAAACCGAAATCCCGGCGACACAATCGCCGGCAGAGGCCCGCAACGCTCCGAACGGCGGATTCAAGCGTCTCGCCCTGCCGGCCGTCGCTGCCGCCGTGCAGACGCTGGCCACGGCCAAGGGCCGCGCCGTCGTCTCGCACGATCGGCCGGCGAACGCCCGGCGCGACGGTAAACCGAACTGAGCCACATCATTCCGTGCCGAGCCGACGCTTCTTCCTCAAATCTCTCGTCGGCTCGGCCGCAGCCCTGCTGGGCACGGGCGCCTACGCTTTCGGCATCGAGCCGGCCTTCCGGCTCCGGGTGCAGCGCTATGCCCTGGTGCCGCACGGCTGGCCCGCGGGGTTGAACCTGCGCCTCGCCGTGCTCGCCGATCTCCATGCCGGCGAGCCGCATATGCCGGTGTCGCGGGTCGAAGAGATCGTGGCCGCCGCCAACGGGCTTGGCGCCGACGTGATCGTCGTGCTCGGCGATTACCTGGCCGGGCATCGCTTCATGACGCGGCGGGTCGGCATGGCCGAGATCACGCCGGCCCTGGCGCAGCTGAAGGCGCCGCTCGGCGTTTTCTCCATCCTCGGCAACCACGATTGGTGGGACGACCAGGTTGCGCAGCGTGACCGCGAGGGACCGACCGTCGCCGCGCGCGCCCTGCGCGAGGTCGCGATTCCC
>DASQLE010000667.1:0-4623 GCA_035630175.1 Beijerinckiaceae bacterium | reverse complement strand
AGCGAAGCCGAAGTCGAACTTGCCTCCGTTCATGGTCTTGCCGCGGTTCTCCATCTGCCAGGACTGGGCGGCGCCTTTGGAAATGACGTCGAGCACGGCCTCGATGTCGAGGCCGGCCTTCTTGCCGAAATGAATGCCCTCGGACAGGGCCTGCACCAGCCCGGCGATGCAGATCTGGTTGATCATCTTGGTGAGCTGGCCGGCGCCGACCGGGCCGAGCAGGCGGCAGGCGCGGGCGTAGCTCATGATGACCGGTTCAGCCTTGGCGTAGACGTCCGGCGCGCCGCCGCACATGACCGTGAGGGCGCCGTTCTCGGCGCCCGCCTGGCCGCCTGAGACCGGCGCGTCGACAAAGCCGAACCCCTTCTGCTGCGCCTCGGCGTGGAGCTCGCGCGCGACCTCGGCCGAGGCGGTGGTGTGATCGACGAAGATGGCGCCGCGCTCGACGCCGGAGAAAGCGCCGTCGGGACCGATGGTCACCTGGCGCAGGTCGTCGTCGTTGCCGACGCAGGAGAAGACGATCTCCTGGCCTTTGGCGGCCTGCTGCGGCGTGCGCGCGACCGCGCCGCCGTGCTCGGACGCCCATTGTTCCGCCTTGGCGGTGGTGCGGTTGTAGACGGTGACGTCGTGGCCCTTGCCCTTGAGATGGCGGGCCATCGGATAGCCCATGACCCCGAGCCCCAGGAACGCCACCTTCGCCATCGCACGACCCTTCCGTTCAAACCAATCCAGCGGTTCTAGGTTCGCGCTCGGCCATCGTCAAACCGCGCTTGTCGTCCCCGGTGACCCCGGACTTGATCAGCGGGGAGGGGACCCGGCAGCGCTCGCCCACGATGGAGCGAGGTCACGCCCCCTTCGGCTTCGTACGAGAGCGGACCGGGCGGGCGGTTGCTCGCGCCGCGGTGTTCAATGCCACTGCGGCGCCGATAAGCGCCTTGAACGCCGCTTCATCGATCATTTCGCCTTCATGGACGTCGATGGCGCGCCTGGTGTTGCCTTCGAGGCTGGCGTTGAAGAGGTGCGACGGGTCCTCCAACGAGGCGCCCTTGGCGAAGGTCATCTTGACGACGTTCTTGTAGGTCTCGCCGGTGCAGATGATGCCGGCATGCGACCACACCGGAACGCCTCTCCATTTCCACTCCTCGACCATTTCGGGGTCGGCCTGCTTGATGAGAGTTCGAATCCGAGCGAGCGTCTCGCCCCGCCAATCGCTCAGCTCCTTGATTCTTGCATCAATCAGCTGCGAGGGAGAGCCTTCTTCTCTTCCTTCCTGCGAGCCGCTCTTCCTCTCCGCCATGGCTGCTGTCACTCGCCTCTCAATTCAGCATCCGCTCACGCCAGGCACTTCGCTGCTTCCCGCTCACATGCGTTCGCCGGGCAAAAGGCTCGCTTGTTTCACCCAAGCGGCGAGCTGAGCTTCGTCGAGTTGATCCTCGTAGATGTCGAGGTAGCGCACGTCCTTGTGCTTGGACGCGCCGGACGGGAGAGGGCTGAGCGACGTGCCGCGGAAGAAGGTCACTTTGACGTATTTCGTGAAGCAATGAAAGCTGAGGAACCAGCCCTCGCCCGCGACGCCGTAGAAGGGCGAGTTCCATTTGACCGCCTTGCGCACGCCCGGAACGGTGCGCACGATGAGCGCGTCGACGCGGCGCCCGATGTCGCGTTTCCAGCCCGGCATGGCCGCGATGTAGGCCTGCACGGGGGCGTCGCCGTCGCCCTTGGCGATCTGGGGGTTGCCGCCTGAAAGGAGGATCGGCTTCGCGGCCACCTGCTTGGCGGAGCCCTTCGGTGCGGCCTTCGCCGGTTTCTTGGACGTCTTTCCGGCCATTGCGTTCGCTCCAGCAAACAGATGGAAGGCCCATGCGCGCCTCGTCGCGACGCGGGGGAGGGCGCCGCCGATGATGACGCGCACGGCCCCGCGCGCGTCACTTGGTATCGAACGCGAAATATTTGGCGCGGATGCGGTCGTAGGTGCCCTCGGTCTTGATGCGCTCGAGGGCTTGGTTGAACAGCTCCTTCAGCTCCTTGTCTTCCTTGCGCAGCCCGACGGCGACGCCCTCGCCGTAGAAGGCGGCGTCCACCGCGGGCTCGCCGGCGAAGCGGCAGCATCCGCCCTCGCGCGACTGCAGGAAGCGCGACAGGGCGAGCTTGTCGCCGAGGACGAGATCGATGCGCTCGGTCAGAAGATCGAGCTCGGCCTCGTCGAGCTTGGCGTAGGTGCGCAGGTCGGCCTCCGGGTAGCGGGCCTTGAGGAAGGCCGCGTGCTGGCTGCCCTCGATGGTGCCGATCGCCTTGCCGGCGAGCGCGGCCGGACTCGCGTCGGCGATCTCGGTCTCCTTGCGGGCGATGAAAGCCGGCGGGATGAAATAGTAGCGCTTCGAGAAGGCGATGCGTGCCTTGCGCCGCTCGGTGATGGCGAGCGAGGCCATGACGGCATCGTAGTCCTTCGCGAGCAGGCCCCTGATGATGCCGTCCCATTCATGGGTGACGAAGGTGCAGGCCGCCCGCATGGCTTCGCACAGCGCCTTGCCGAGATCGATCTCGAATCCTTGCGGCTCGGCGCCTTCCATGTAGTTGAAGGGCGGGAACGCGCCCTCGGTGGCGATCCTGATCGCGCGCGGCCCGTCGGCAGGCCGGTCGGCCGGACGCAGCTCCTGCGCCGCAGCGCCGGACAGACCGAGCCAGACGCCCAGCAGCAAGCGCGGCAGCCATCGCCCGCCGCGGCAGAAGCTCGTGTCCATGATCCTCCCGGTCGCTCTCAGCTCTTGTTGGCCGCGTTGCCGTGAACCTCCGATGAAATCCCGGCGGTTGCAACGAGCGATGACCGTTAATGCTAAAGGCAGGGCCGATCCCATCACTGGATGCGCGGCGGCGCGAAATCGAGCGGCGGCAGGCCGGGCCCGTCCGTGCCGGGGATCTGCAGCTCCTGCAGCTTGCGCTCGATGGCGGCCGGGTCCTGCGTCTTCTGCGCGCCGATCCAGTAGGTCACCGAGCCCGGCCAGAAGATGACGACCACGACCAGGATCAGCTGCATCGCCACCCACGGGATCGCGCCCCGGTAGATGTCCGAGCTCCTCACCTCGCGGGGCGCGATGCCGCGCAGATAGAACAGGGCGAAGCCGAAGGGCGGGTGCATGAAGCTGGTCTGCATGTTGACGCAGAGCAGCACCCCGAACCAGACGAGGTCGATGCCGAGCTTCGCCGCCACCGGCGCCAGCAGCGGCACGATGATGAAGGCGATCTCGAAGAAATCGAGGAAGAACGCCAGGAAGAAGATGAAGACGTTGACGAAGATCAGGAAGCCGACCTGGCCGCCCGGCAGCCCGCTGAGCAGGTGCTCGATCCAACGCCCGCCGTCCATGCCCTGGAAGACGAGGCTGAAGACGGTGGCGCCGACGAGGATGAACACGACCATGGCGGTGATGCGCATGGTGATGGCCATCGCTTCGCGCACGAGCGGCCATGTCAGGCGCCGCTGCAGCGCGGCGAGGAGCATGGCGCCGACGGCTCCCATGGCGCCGGCCTCGGTCGGCGTCGCCAGCCCCATGAAGATGGTGCCGAGCACGAGGAAGATCAGGGCGATCGACGGGATCATGCCCCGCAGCACGCGCCGCACGAGCGGCCAGCCGCGCTCGCCGCGCGCTTCCGGCGGCAGCGGCGGCATGGCGCCGGGCCGCACGATGGACAAAACGGCGATGTAGAGAAGGAAGATCACGATTTGCAGGAGCGAGGGGCCGATGGCGCCGAGATACATGTCGCCGACCGAGCGCCCGAGCTGATCGGCAAGCACGATGAGGACCAGCGACGGCGGGATGAGCTGGGTGATCGTGCCCGAGGCGGCGATGACGCCCGTGGCGAGGCGCATGTCGTAGCCGTAGCGCATCATCACCGGCAGGGAGATCACGCCCATGGCGATCACCGAAGCCGCGACGGTGCCCGTGATGGCGCCGAGCACGGCGCCGACGATCACCACGGCGTAGGCGAGGCCGCCCGGCACCTTACCGAACAATTGCCCGGTGCCCTCGAGCAGATCCTCGGCGAGGCCGCAACGCTCGAGGATGGCGCCCATGAAGGTGAAGAACGGGATCGCCAGGAGGAGCTCGTTGGAGACGATGCCGAAGAAGCGGAACGGCAGGGCCTGCAGGAAGTTCGGGTCGAAATGCTGCGTGGCGATGCCGAGCAGCCCGAAGAAAAGCCCGACCGCGGCGAGCGAGAACGCCACCGGGAAGCCGATCAAGAGGAACAGGATCATGACCCCGAACATGAGGGGCGGCATCACGCCGTAGGCGAACATGGGCGCATCCGTCACCTAGATCACGATGCGTTTTGATCGAGTCGATCAAAACGCATGACCGTGATCGATTCTAATAAGTTGAGCATGACGGCATCATGCTCTGCTCACTGCAACGGCTGCTCGTAATGCGTGTCGAGCTTCACGTCGTCGTTCAGGGCAGCGATGCGCTTGATGAGCTCCGAGACGCCTTGCAGGGTGAGCATGGCGAAGCCGACGGGCAGCATCAGCTTGATCGGCCACAGGATCAGCCCGCCGGCGTTGTTGGACATCTCGCCGATCTGCCAGGAGCGCACGAAGAACGGCGCGCACAGGTAGGTCATGGCGAGGCA
>DASQLE010000666.1:0-3117 GCA_035630175.1 Beijerinckiaceae bacterium | reverse complement strand
AGGGCACAATCTAGGGCACAAACCAAGGCTACTACGAAAATCCCAATTATTACATTTAGTTACCAGCAGAACCTGGCGGAAGGGGTGGGATTCGAACCCACGGTGGGCTTGCACCCACGGCGGTTTTCAAGACCGCTGCGTTAAACCACTCGGCCACCCTTCCAAGGCGCATTGGTGATGCCGCGGCTGCTCGGCGGCACGCAAGGCCGATCCCGCCATCGCGGCGGGCGGGGCTCGCTTCTCTAAGATTGGCCGAAGGGGGCCGTCAACGATAACCGGGACGAATGGCAGCCTCCCCGCGGCAGGGCAGGGGAGGGCGCTGCGAGGAGCCTACAATCCTCCGGCGTGGCGCCAGATCAGGAGCGGTTCCAGCCGAACAGGCCCCGCCGCGGCGCGGCTGCAGCCGGCGCCGGGGCGCGGGCGGCGTCGGGGGCGGGCAGGGCGAGGCGTTCGGCCTGCGCCGCCCAGCGGTCGCGGTCCTCGCGCACCTCGTCGAGATGCTTCTTCTCGGCCTCGAGGATCGCCTTGAGGGCGTTGAAGCCGGCCTCGAGTTGGGCGTTGCGGATGCGCAGCTCCGTGGCGGCGTCCACCAGCGAGCCCTGGGCCTGTCCCGCGCCCGCATCGGGTTCCGGGTCCGGGCGGGGCGGATACACCCGGCACAGCTCGGCGGGATCGATGGAATAGCCGCCGTCGTCCGTGCGCGCGGCGGACAGGCGGCCGGACTGGATCGCCCGCAAGATCGTGCTCTTCGATGTTTTGGCCTGTTGCGCGGCCTCGCGTAAACTTAAGCCCGCCATAGCGTGTCGTCCCACGGAACTTGATGTCCGCGACACTGCGCGCCCGCTGGTTAACAAAACGCTACCGGGCCCCGGCCAGCCCGGTTTTTTCGTTGTGGATCAAAGGCGGCGAGAACGTGGCGGCCTCCCGTCCGCGCGACAGAAGCAGGCTTCGGCGCGGCCCTGCGACGGTGACGCGGTGCCCTCCTTAACGACGCATTAACCGCCCTGCGGCGATCATCGGCCTGGAACGGCACAGGCCGGCGCGCCGGGCGGATCTCGTCCGGCCGGCGCTGCACGATGCGGGACAAGGGCATGGCGATCGAGGAGGCGAGCCGGGGTTGCGGCGAGACCGGGCTGTCCACTCGCGCGGCGACCTGTGCGCCGCTCCGGGCGACGGCTTTGCGTCTGGCCGCGGCCGCGGCCGTCGGGCTGCTCGCCGCCAATTGCGGCTCGCAGCAGACGGCGGGGGGCCGCAGCATCGATCCGAAATACGGCGTCGCCGCGAGCCCGCGGGTGGTCGCCGACGGCGAGCCGGTGCCGAAGGGCGGCGGCCGCGAGCTGGTCGGCAAGCCCTACGTGGTCGCCGGCCGCACCTATGTCCCGAAGGACAGCCGCGGCTACGTCCGCGACGGCCTCGCCTCTTGGTACGGCAGCGCCTTCCACGGCCGGCTCACCGCCAACGGCGAGGTCTTCGATCGCTATTCGGTCGCGGCCGCCCATCCCACCATGCCGCTGCCGAGCTACGCGCGGGTGACGAACCTCAAGAACAGCCGCTCGATGATCGTGCGCGTCAACGACCGCGGGCCGTATCACGGCGAGCGCATCATGGACGTGTCGGAGCGCGTCGCCCAGGCGCTCGATTTCCGCCGCGCCGGAACGGCGCTCGTGCGCGTCGAGTATGTCGGCAAGGCCTCGGTCCGCGGCAGCGACGACGAGAAGCTCATGGCGACCCTGCGCGAGGGCGGCCGCCCGGCGCCGTTCCCGGGCATGACGGCTCCCGTCATGGTCGCCGACCGCGGCGAGGCGGCGCCGCGGCCGCTCGCCTTCCGGCCCGCCGTCGAGACAGGCACGGCGCCGGAGCCGCGCTTCGCCACGCAGCCGCCCGCCGGCCGGTCCGTCGCCGCCGCCGGGCGGTCCGATGCCCTCGATCTCGCGACCATTCCGCACGCCGCAACGCCGCTGCCGGCGCGCACGGTGCCGGTCGCGGAGCTGTCGCCGAGGCGTTCCCTGCAGGCCGCTTTGTTCTACGCCGAGCCGGGGCTGCCGCGCTCACGGTTCACCAAGGACGACCCGTTCAAGGATATGAAGCCGCAGCGCTTTGTCGCCCTTAAGGGTCAACCATGATTGCGCTATGATGTTGATTTAAAGGACCCGACGCCGCACATTCCGCGTCCACACAGCTCGAGCGCGGCGGTATGCCAGGAATCCGAACGATCACGCGTAAGTATCTGATTCCGTTGGTTTCTGCAGCCCTGGCCGGATTTGCCGGCTTGGCCGCCCCGGCCGCCTTTGCGCAAAACTTCCAGACGGTCGCCCCGCAAGCCATCCTGGTCGATGCCGATACCGGCACGGTTCTGTTCGAGAAGAACGCCGACGATCTGATGGCCCCCGCCAGCATGGCGAAGATCATGACCTCGGAGGTGATCTTCCACGAGCTTCGCGAAGGCCGCCTCAGCCTCGACAGCGAGTTCGTGGTGTCCGAGAACGCCTGGCGCAAGGGCGGCGGGCCGTCGAGCGGCTCATCCATGTTCGCCCAGCTCAACAGCCGCATCAAGCTGGTCGACCTCCTGCGCGGCATCATCGTGCAATCGGGCAACGACGCGTCCATCGCGGCGGCGGAAGGCATCGCCGGCAGCGAGGAGAACTTCGCCCGCATGATGAACGAGCGGGCGCGGCAGCTCGGCCTCGCCAAATCGACGTTCCGCAACGCGACCGGCTACCATCACCCGGAGCAGAAGGTCACGGCGCGCGATCTCGCCCGCCTGACCATGCACATGATCGACACCTATCCCGACCTCTACAAGATGTTCGGCGAGCGCGAGTTCGCCTGGAACAAGATCCGGCAGCAGAACCGCAACCCGCTGCTCGCCATGGATATCGGCGCCGACGGCGTGAAGACCGGCAATATCGACGAGTCCGGCTTCGGCCTGGTCGGCTCGGCGGTGCAGAACGGGCAGCGGCTGATCGTCGTGGTCAACGGCCTCAAGACCGGCCGTGATCGGGCCAACGAATCGCGCAAGCTGCTCGACTGGGGCTTCCGCGCCTTCGAGCCGCGCGAGCTCTTCGCCGCCGGCGAGCCGATCGGCGAGGCGCGCGTGTTCGGCGGCGACCAATGGGC
>DASQLE010000665.1:0-2337 GCA_035630175.1 Beijerinckiaceae bacterium | reverse complement strand
TGAGGACGACCAGGAAGTTCGTCGGGCTCGCGAAGAACCAGACAATTTTCGAGACGTAGAAGAACACGCCAGCGTCGCTTCGTCCGGCTGTCGGGAAAAAGATTGCGAAAGCGGTGAACGGGCTTGTCGGGCGCGCTAGATCACGATGCGTTTTGGTTGAATCAACCAAAACGCATAAACGTGAGCGATGCCAAGAAGACGAGCATGATGCTCATCCGAAAAGTGGTTTCCACGTTTTGGCATCATGCTCCGCGGCCCTTCTCGGCCTCATAGCGCGCGCGGGTCTCGGCGTTGGGCGGATAGAGGCCGGGCAACGGCACGCCCTTTTCCACCTCGCGCATCAGCCACAGCTCGACCATCTCCTGCTCGGGCCCGGCCTTCGCCACCTCCTCCACATAAGCGGCCGGGATGACGACGGCGCCGTCGCCGTCCGCCACGACCACGTCGTCCGGGAAGACAGCGACGCCGCCGCAGCCGATCGGCTCCTGCCAGCCGACGAAAGTGAGGCCGGCGACGGAGGGCGGCGCGGCGATGCCCGAGCACCAGATCGGCAGGCCGGTGCCCTCGCAGCCGACGCCGTCGCGCATCACCCCGTCGGTGACGAGCGCCGTGACGCCGCGCTTCTTCATGCGGGCGCACAGGATGTCGCCGAAGATGCCGGCCTCGGTGACGCCCATCGAATCGGCGACGGCGATGCAGCCCTCGGGCATCGCCTCGATGGCGCCGCGGGTCGAGCGCGGCGACGACCACGATTCCGGCGTCGCCAGATCCTCGCGCATCGGCACGAAGCGCAGGGTGAAGGCCGGTCCGACGAGCCGCTCGCCGGCGTTGAAGATCGGGCTCGGCCCGTGCATCCAGGTGCGGCGGATGCCCTTCTTCAGGAGGATCGTCGTGATCGTGCCGGTGGAGGTGGCGCGCAGCGCGTCAGCAAGGGTCTTGTCGAGGGTCATCGGCGGGTCCGGATTGGAGGCGCCTCTGGTCTAGGACCTTGCCCGCCCGCTCACAACCCTCCCCTGGAGGGGGAGGGTTGACGGTCCGCGCGGAAAGCGCGGAGCGGCGGGGAGGGGTGACACCGCTTCCGTTCTATCCTGAAGCGGTGTCACCCCCACTCGACGCCTGCGGCGTCGACCTCCCCCCTCCAGGGGAGGTCATCACGCCGCGACGTCCCATTGCGGCGACCAGCCGGGCGTGACCATGCGCCCGTCCGGTCGCGCGAGGGACGAGATGCGGCGCATGTCGTCGTCGGTCAGCGTGAAATCGAAGACGGCGAGGTTCTCGGCGATGCGGCGGGGGTTGCCGGATTTGGGAATGGCGACGACGCCGGGCTGCTGCACGTGCCAGCGCAGCACGGCCTGCGCCGGGGTCTTGCCGTGCCGGGCGGCGATGGCGGCGACGACCGGCTCCGACACGAGCGCGGCGCGGCCGAGGGGCGAGTACGACGTGAAGGCGAGGCCGTGCCGGCGGCAGGCCGCCAGCACCGGCGCCTGGTTCAGATAGGGATGATACTCGCATTGGTTGGTGACGAGCGGCTCGCCCGCCAGCGCCACCGCCTCGTCGAGGAGCGCGACGGTGAAATTGGCGACGCCGATATGCCGGGCAAGGCCGGCGCGCCGCACCCGGCACAGCGCCTCGATGCTGCCGCGCAAGGGGATTGCGGCGTTGGGCCAGTGGATCAGCAGGAGGTCGACGGCGTCGAGACGCAGCCGCTTGAGGCTCGCCTCCGCCGAGCGCTCGAGATCGCCGGGGGCGAGATCCTCGGGCCACACCTTGGTGGTGACGAACACCTCGTCGCGCTTCACGCCGCTGCTCTTGAGGCCGGCGCCGACCGCCTCCTCGTTGTCGTACATCGCGGCGGTATCGATGTGACGGTAACCCGCCGCGAGCGCGGAGCGGACCGCCTCGGCGCCCTCGTCACCGGCGAGGCGCCAGGTGCCGAGGCCGATGGCGGGAATGGCGGCGCCGTTGGCGTGGACGGGAGGGGCCGTGGTCATTGTCGATCCTCACGAAGGCGGTCGTGCCGCAGGGCTTGAACGCAGCTTACCGCGCCGGGGTTCGCCCGCAACGATCCGCATCGGCGCGATGGGCCAGCGCGCAACGCATGGCGGTTGCGCGCGACGGGAGAGCGATCCGGCCGCACCGGTGCGGCGCGATGGAGCGTGGGACAGGACGCACCACCCTCCCTCGAACGGGAGACGGTCAGCGCCCGTAGATGCGGTCGAGCACGCGCGCCACGTCGACGAGGCGCTCGGCCGCCGGGTCGAAGCGGGCGCCGGCGGCGAGGCGTGACGCCCAGTCGGCGGCGGCGCGGCCGCCCCAGGCGTCCGGGGGTGTGCTGAG
>DASQLE010000664.1:0-2347 GCA_035630175.1 Beijerinckiaceae bacterium | reverse complement strand
TCCTGAGGTCGCGGGTTTCGCCGACCGCCACGGCCTCAAGCGGCTGTCGATCGCCGACCTGATCGCCTACCGGCAGGCCCGCGAGAAGCTGGTCGAGCGGCTCGGCACCTTTCCGGTGAAGACCGAGTGGGGGGACCTGACGGGCTACGCCTATTCGACGCCCTTCGATCCCGTGCAGCATTTCGCCTTCGTGCACGGGCGCATCGGCGACGGCCGCAACATTCTTGTGCGCCTGCACCGCGCCAACGTGGTCGCCGATATCCTCGAGGGCGGCAAGACCATCGCCGCCGTCATGCGCCGCTTCGCCGAGGACGGGCGCGGCGTGCTCGTCTACCTGCGCGACGGCACCGCCGGCGTGCCGCTGACGAGTTTTTCGGAGGGCGACACCACCACCTCGGAGGCGCTGCGCTCGCGGCAATGGCGCGAGATCGGCCTCGGCGCGCAGATCCTGCGCGATCTCGGCGTCACCTCGATCCGCAACATCGCCGTGTCCTCCCGGTCCTATGTGGGACTGAGCGGCTTCGGCATCGAGCTCCTCGGCAACGAGCCGCCGGGCGAATAATTGTCATTCCGGGGCGCACGCAGTGCGAGCCCGGAACCCACGACCGGGCAAGACGCGTGGTGCTTGTGAGTGGGTTCCGGGTTCTCGCCCGAGCCCCGGAACGCCACAAGAGATCAATGGTCCATCAAGGCGTCGAGATGCGCTTCGACCGAGCGCGCCAGGCCTTCGAGGTCGTAGCCGCCCTCGAGCAGGGACACGACCCGGCCCGAAGCGTGCCGGTCGGCCAGCTCCATGAGCTTCTTCGTCGCCCAGCCGAAATCGGCTTCGGTGAGGTTGATGTTGGCGAGGGGGTCGCGGGTGTGGGCGTCGAACCCCGCCGAGATGACGATCAGGTCCGGACGGAAATCGTCGAGCCGCGGCAGGAGAGCCGACTCGAAGGCGTCGCGGAAGATGTCGCTGCCGCTGCCGGGCCGCATGGGCGCGTTGACGATCGTGTTGTGCTCGCCGCGCTCGGAGGGCGCGCCGGTGCCGGGATACAGCGGCATCTGATGCGTCGAGCAATACATCACGGTGGCGTCCGACCAGAAGATGTCCTGCGAGCCGTTGCCGTGGTGGACGTCCCAATCGACGATTGCGACGCGCTCGGCGCCGTGCGCCGTCTGGGCGTGGCGGGCCGCGATGGCGGCGTTGTTGAAGAAGCAGAAGCCCATCGCCTGCGTGCGCTCGGCATGGTGGCCGGGCGGCCGCATGGCGCTGAAGGCGTTGGCGGCCTGCCCGGTCATCACCCCGTCGACCGCCGCCACGGCGGCGCCGACGCCGCGCAGCACCGCCTCGTAGGTGCCCGGCGACATCACGGTGTCGGCGTCGATCTGCACCAGACCCTGGCGCGGAGCGGCGTCCGCGATGGCGCGCACGTAAGGCTCGGGATGGGCGAGCAGCAGGCTGGCGGTATCCGCCTCCGGCGCTTGCATCCGCCGCAACGCCGCAAAACGCTCCTGCGCGACCGCCTTCTCGACCGCACGGATGCGGTCGGGCCGTTCCGGATGGCCGGCGGGCGTCTTGTGCTCGAGAACGGCGGGGTGATGCAGGTACAGGGTTGTCATGCGTCCACGTCAGGTCCTTGCCGGGCGCTATCTCGCATCTCGCGCTCGGCCCTGTCCACGGCCGATGCGGCCCATGCCTCAAGCCGTGAAGCCGGCCCCGAGCTCGACCAGCACGATCTCCGGCGGAACGCCGAAGCGCACGGGCAGGATGCTCGTGCCGAGCCCGCCGGATACGATCAGGTGCCGGCCCTCCTCGACCACGTGCCCATAGGCGTAGCGGTTGCCGTATTGCGACGGCACCAGCGGCGAATAGCCGAGGAGGCGCACCTGGCCGCCATGCGTGTGGCCCGACAGGGTCAGCGCCACGCGCTCGGGCACATTCGGAAAGACGTCCGGCTCGTGGGCGAGGAGGATGACGGGCGCGCCGTCGCCGACCTTGGCGAGGGTGCCCGGGAGATCGTCGACACCCTGAAAGCGCCGTGGCCCGAGCACGAAGGCGAGCTGGTCGCCGAGTCCCGCGAGCCACGCGCCCTGCCCGTGCTTCTCGAGCCTCACCACCTCGTTCTCGAGGACGGGGATCGCGGCCTCGCGCAAGGTGCGCGCGGCAACGGTGGGTCCCTTGCGCTCGCGCTGCGCAACCGGGTCGTCCCACCAATCGTGGTTGCCGAGGATCGAGAACACGCCCAGAGGCGCGCTCAGGCCGGCGAGCGCTGCGGCACAGTCCCCAACCGGCACGCGGCGGGTGACGAAGGGGTGGCTTGCCGTGTAGTCGCCCAGAACGACGGTGAGGTCGGGCGCAAGC
>DASQLE010000663.1:0-5043 GCA_035630175.1 Beijerinckiaceae bacterium | reverse complement strand
GTTCTGATCGAATCGATCAAAACGCATGAACGTGAGCGATTCGAAGGAAGTTGAGCGTGAGATCTGTCCGAAAAGATTGCACCGGGACTTGATCCGGGTGTGGGTCCATCCTCGGCTCAAGTCCGAGGACATGCCTTTCGGCATCATGCTCTAGCCCAGCGGCCAAGCGTCCCTCAGCCAGCAAGCCTCGCTCAGCCAACAAGCGGCGCTCAGCCGAGCTGCTCGATCACCTTCGCGAAGCGCGGATGCGTGCGCAGCGGATCGAGATCCGAATCGAATCGCACCCATCTCTTCCGTTCATTGGTGGCGCTTGGGAGAAGCTCCAAGAGCAAGTCGATCGCTCGCTCGTGGTCGCCCATCAGCGAGTAGAAGCAGGCGACGTTGTATTTCGCCAAGCCGTCGTCGGGATCGATGGCGAGGGCCCGGTCCGCCCATTCCTTGGCGCGATCGATCTCGCCGAGAGCGACAAGGCTGATCGCACCGAGATAGGCCGGCCGCGGGTTGGCCGGATGCAGCGCCAGCTCGCGCTCGGCGCGGGCGACGCCGTTGCGGGCCGCAACCATCATGTCCTCCTCGCGCCCCAGCGATCGGAGGACTCCCGTGACGACGAGCAAGGCCTGGCAGTCATCCGGGTCGACATCCGCGGCGCGCTGGAAGTGGCGGGCGGCCTCCTCGAGCTTGCCTTGGGCGAAGCAGGCGCGGGCGAAGAAGTAATGCGCCTCGAACAGGTTGGGATCGCAGGCGATGGCCCGGTCGAACTCGGCCATCGCCTCCGGATATCGCTCGCGGAGCGACAAGGCGAGGCCACGCGAGGCATGCGCTTCGGCAAGGCCGTCGTCCAGATCGAGCGCCTTCGCGCTGGTCGCCAGGATGCCGTCGATCGAGACATCCTCGTTGTAGTGGAGAAAGAGGAACGAATCGCAATCCGCGATCCCGGCCAGGGCGCGTGCATAGAGCGGGTCGAGCGTGACGGCCTTCGCGAACATGCGCTTCGCCAGGACGTAATACGGTCGCGAGTGCCGGTGCAGGAACTGACGGCCTCTGAGATAATAGCCATATGCCTCGACGTTGTCGGTCGGCACCCGCTGGAGGCCCTTCTTCTCCTCGGGCAGCAGCTTGACCTTCAGCTGATCGACAATGGCGTGCGTGATGTCGTCCTGGATGGCGAAGATATCGGTGAGATCGCGGTCGTAGCGATCGGCCCACAGATGACCCCCGTCGCGGCCGTCGACGAGCTGCGCGGAGACGCGCACCCGTGACCCGGCTTTACGGACGCTACCTTCGAGGACGAAGCTGACGCCGAGATCCTGGCTGACCTGCTGCACCGAGACGGGCTTGCCTTTGTAAATGAAGGTCGTGTTGCGCGCGACGACGAACAGGCCCGAGATCTTCGACAGGTCGGTGATGATGTCCTCGGTGATGCCGTCGCTGAAATATTCCTGCTCGGGATCGCCGCTCATGTTGGTGAAGGGCAGCACCGCGACCGAAGGCTTCTCGGCCGCCCAACGTTCCGGAGGATTCATGGCCGCGCCGATAGCGCTCTTCGCCGGCCGCGAATGCGGCAGGACGCTAAAGGCGCGCACCGGCCGATCGATGTTCTTGAGCGTCCGCTCGCCCATATCCTCGAAGCGGAGATCGAGCCGATTGCCGACATTGTCCCGGACCCCTCCGGAGACGACGATCCCGCCCGGTCTCGCGATGCCTTCGAGCCGCGCCGCCACGTTGACGCCGTCACCATAGATGTCGCCGGCCTCGACGATCACGTCGCCGACATTGATGCCGATGCGAAGCTCGATGCGGCGGTCCCGGGGCACGCCGGCGTTGCGCTCGCGCATGCCGCGCTGGATCGTCGCCGCGCACGCGACCGCATTCACGACGCTCGGGAACTCCGCCAGGAACCCGTCCCCGGCGAGCTTGACGACACGGCCCTCCGATTCGGTGATCTTGGTGTCGATCAAATCCGTCCGGTGGGCTTTCCAGGCTGCGTGGGTGCCCGCCTCGTCCATGCCCATGAGGCGGCTATAGGTCGCCACGTCAGCCGCCAGGATGGCGGTCAAGCGTCTGTGGACCGTCGGCTCGTCCATGTCACCACCCTGTCGCTGCGGCGGCACAAGCAGGAAGATTCGCCCGAGGCAGTCTGTAGCACACTTCGCTCGCGCCATCTGTGAGGCTGCGGACGCTCGGCGCCGGCGTTGGACGCGAGGCCCCCGCCCGGCGTTTGGCGCCCTCGGCGCCGGGCCGCCCGAGTCCGGCCTTGCCGTCCAGCTTGGACTGTGGCGTTATCGGCGGGAGCCGCGTTCGCGTTCAATCGGGGGGAAGAATTCCATGCTTCGGCGTCTATGTCTGGCAGTCGTCGGCGTTTGGCTCGGGCTCGGCGCTCCCGCCTCCGCCCAGCAAACCCTGAAGGTCGGCTCGACGCCGACCGGGATCCCGTTCACGTTCCTCGACACGCAGAGCAACCGGATCCAGGGCGTGATGGTCGACATCATCACGGCGGTCGGCAAGGAGTCCGGATTCGAGGTCCAGGTCGAGCCGATGCAGTTCTCCGCGCTCATCGGCGCGCTCACGTCGAGCCGCATCGATATCATCGCGGCGGCCATGTACATCACCGAGCCGCGCAAGCAGGTCATCGACTTCTCCGACCCGATCTACACCTACGGCGACGGCCTGTTCGTGGCGAAGTCCGACACGCGGGAGTACAAATCCCTCGAGGACCTGAAGGGCGCGACGGTCGGCGCGCAGGTCGGCACCGCCTATGTCGAGCCGCTGCAGAAAAGCGGCCACTTCCAGGAAGTGAAGATCTACGAGACGATCCCCGACATCATGCGCGACGTGAACGCGGGGCGCATCAAGGCCGGCTTCGCCGACCTGCCGATCGTCGCCTACAACCTCCAGCAGGGGCGCTTCCCCGAGGTGCGCCTCGTGAAAGGCTACAAGCCGATGGTGATCGGCTCGGTCGGGATCGGCGTGCGCAAGGCCGATGGGGAGCTGCTCGGCAAGGTCAATGCCGGCCTGCGCAAGATCAAGGACAACGGGACGCTGAAGGGGATCCTCGCCAAATGGGGCCTGGACGAATGAGCCGGGCGGGCTGACCCGACACGGCCCTGGAGCATGATGCCGATCCTGCTCCATCTCTTGGAATCGATCACCTTCCTTCGTCCTGATCGATCCGATCAAACCGCATCGTGATCTATTGACGCCGCGAGGCTCCGATGGAGGTTTTTCTCAAGCAATCGGCCGAGTTCCTGCCGATCCTCATGCAGGGGCTGCGCCTGACGATCATCGTCACGATCGGGTCGCTCGTCCTGTCGACGGTGCTCGGCATGGTGTGGGCGCTCATGCGCGTGTCGGGCGTGCCGCTCCTGGCCGGCATCGCCAAGACCTTCGTCAACGTGATCCGCGGCATCCCGATCATCGTCCAACTGTTTTACATCTACTTCGTTCTGCCCGATCTCGGCATCTCGCTCACCGCCGTTCAAGCCGCGATCATCGGGCTCGGCATCGCCTATTCCGCCTATCAGTCCGAGAACTTTCGCGCCGGCATCGAGGCCATCGACCGGGGACAGGTCGAGGCCGCCCAATCGATCGGCATGGGGTGGGCGCTCACCATGCGCCGGGTGCTCCTGCCGCAGGCGTTCAAGATCGTCCTGCCGCCCTACGGCAACATCATTATCATGATGCTGAAGGACTCGTCGCAGGCCTCCACCATCACGGTCGCCGAGCTGGCCTTGCAGGGCAGGCTGATCGCCTCCTCGACCTTTCAGAACACGACCGTCTTCACGCTCGTCGCCGCCCTCTACCTGTGCATGAGCCTGCCGCTCATCTTGCTCGTGTCGCGCCTCGAGGCGCGCTTCGGCCGGCGAGCCTGATCGACTATGGCGATGATCGAGCTGGTCGACGTTCATAAGAGCTTCGGCGCGCACCACGTGATCCGCGGCTTCTCCATGACGGTCGTCAAGGGCGAGGTGGTGTGCATCGTCGGACCGTCCGGCTCGGGCAAGTCGACGATCCTGCGCTGCGTCAACGGTCTCGAGAGCTACGATTCCGGCACGATCGCGGTGGAGGGCATCCGCGTCGACCGGGCGGCGCGGTCCATCGCCGCCGTGCGGACCCAGGTCTCGATGGTGTTCCAGCGCTTCAACCTGTTCCCGCACCGCACGGCGCTCGCGAACGTCATCGAGGGGCCGATCTACGTCAAACGCGAGACGCGCGCCGCAGCCTTGGGTCGCGGCCGTGCGCTTCTCGCCCGCGTCGGCCTCGCCGACAAGGAAGGCGCCTACCCGCATCAGCTCTCCGGCGGCCAGCAGCAGCGCGTCGCCATCGCCCGCGCGCTCGCCATGGAGCCGAAGGCGATCCTGTTCGACGAGCCGACCTCCGCGCTCGATCCGGAGCTCGTCGGCGAGGTGCTCGGCGTCATGCGCTCGCTCGCCGACGAGGGCATGACCATGGTGGTCGTCACGCACGAGATGGGCTTCGCGCGCGAGGTCGCCGACCGCGTGCTCTTTCTCGACGGAGGCGTGATCGTCGAAGAGGGCCGCGCGCAAGATCTCTTGTCGAGCCCCCGGCATCCGCGCACGCAGGACTTCCTGCGACGCGTCCTGCGGCCGATCTAGAGCTGCACCGCGCCTCGCCCGTGCCGAAACCTGACCTTGCTCATGGAGCAGAAGAAAACCGATTGCGCCGGACGGTAAGCGTTATGATCGGCGCTGCAGGCGGGCGCCGCCCGGCCGGCTGCTTGACAATTTATCCATATAGGAATATAAAGAAGACGTCCTGTCCGTGAGGGGCGCTGCCGGAGGCGTCTTGGAGCGGGGCAGGATCGGCGCCTGCGGCCGGAGCTTCACGCGTGCTCCGGGCTCGGGAGGCCGAAGGCCGATTCGGGGGTTGCCCAGCAGCCGCCCCCTGAGATCCGCCCGCCCCACACTACGACGGGGCCGTGCCACGACACTACCCGCGCACAGGGTGTACCCTGCCTGCGGCGAGGCGGAAGGCCTTCGGACCGAAATCGCCGGGTGGGACGCCGGGACACCGGCATTCTCAAAC
>DASQLE010000662.1:0-3723 GCA_035630175.1 Beijerinckiaceae bacterium | reverse complement strand
GACGTAGTCGCCGCGCGGGATGCCGACGCTCTCGAGGGTGTCGGCGGCCATCATGCACATCTCGGCATCGGCCGCGACGCTGCCTGAGCCGACCGTATCCGCGTCGAACTGCATAAACTGGCGGAAGCGGCCCGGCCCCGGCTTCTCGTTGCGGAACACCCAGCCGAAGCGGTAGCTGCGGTAGGGTTTCGGCAGGGCGTCGAAATTCTCGGCGACGTAGCGGGCGAGGGGGGCGGTGAGGTCGTAACGGAGCGAGAGCCACTGCTCGTCGTCGTCCTGGAACGAGAACACGCCCTCGTTCGGCCGGTCCTGGTCGGGCAGGAATTTTCCCAAGGCGTCGGTGTATTCGATGAACGGCGTCTCCACCGCCTCGAAGCCGTAGAGCTCGTAGGTGGCGCGGATCGCCTCGAGCATGCGGTGCGTGGCGGCGAGATCGGCCGGGCCGCGATCGCCGAGGCCGCGCGGCAGACGCGCCTTCAGCCGTGTGGTCGGTTTGGACGACATGGGTCTCACAGGGGTTGGACGTTGCCGCGCGGCATAGCCCGCGCCCCGCGCAGCAGCAAGCACAGGCCGCGGGGCAGTGCCGGCCGCCGTCATCCCCTTCCCCTCCGCTTCGCTCCAAGCGGGGATGACCGCGGAACGCGGGGTCGGGATGGGCGTTGCGCGATAGCGGCGCGGACGGAGGTTGTGATGGCCACAGCGGCGGCAAAGAGGGCAAAGACGAAGACCACGAAGACGACGGCGTCCAAGCGGACGGCAGCGAAGAAAGACGGTCAAACGAAGATGGCCGCCAAGACGAAAGGCGACGGGGCCGCGAAGGCGTTCAAGCCCGGCGACAAGGTGGCGTGGGACACGAGCCAGGGCGCGACGCAGGGGCGGGTGGTGAAGAAGCAGACGACGCCGACCAAGATCAAGACGCATGAGGTCGCCGCTTCGAAAGAAAACCCGCAATACATCGTCGAGAGCGACAAGTCGGGGAAGCGCGCCGCGCACAAGGCGCAGGAATTGCGCAAACGCGGCTGACCCGCGCGGCTTCGCCGCCATATCACGCGCGCCTCTCGACATTGCGGGGGCGCAATGGGGTAGCATGCGCCGCAAGGGAGCGCGCGTGTTCGAATCGGTCCTCATCGCCAATCGCGGCGAGATCGCCTGCCGCATCATCCGCACCGCGCGGCGCCTCGGCCTGCGCACGGTCGCCGTGCATTCGGAGGCGGATGCGGGCGCGCTGTTCACGGCGATGGCCGACGAGGCGCATCCGATCGGCCCGCCGCCGGCCCGCGACAGCTACCTGCACGCCGAGCGCATACTCGATGTGGCGGAGCGGACGCGCGCCACCTCGATCCACCCGGGTTACGGCTTCCTCGCCGAGCGCGCCGAGTTCGCGGAAGCCTGCGCCGCGCGCGGCATCGCTTTCGTCGGCCCGCCGCCGGCCGCCATGCGGGCCATGGGCCTCAAGGACCGGGCCAAGGCGCTGGTCGCCGCGGCCGGCGTCCCGGTCGTGCCGGGCTATCACGGCGAGCGGCAGGATGCCGCCTTCCTGCGCGATCAAGCCGCGATGATCGGCTACCCCGTCCTGATCAAGGCGGTCGCCGGCGGCGGCGGCAAGGGCATGCGCCGGGTCGAGGCCGCCGCCGAATTCGACGCGGCCCTGGCGAGCGCGGGGCGCGAGGCCGAGAGCGCCTTCGGCGACGGGCGCGTGCTGGTGGAAAAATATATCGGCTCGCCGCGGCACATCGAAATGCAGGTGTTCGCCGACACGCACGGCACGGTCCTGCACCTGTTCGAGCGCGACTGCTCGCTGCAGCGCCGCCACCAGAAGGTGATCGAGGAGGCGCCGGCGCCGGGCATGGATGCGGCGATGCGCGAGGCTATGGGTCGCGCGGCGGTCGAGGCGGCGCGGGCGGTCGGCTATGTCGGCGCCGGCACCGTCGAGTTCATCGCCGATGCGCGCGAGGGTCTGAAGCCCGACCGGTTCTATTTCATGGAGATGAACACGCGTCTGCAGGTAGAGCATCCGGTTACCGAGGCGATCACCGGACTCGACCTTGTCGAATGGCAGTTCCGCGTCGCCGCCGGCGAGCCGCTGCCGGTACGGCAGGATGACGTCCGCCTCGACGGGCACGCGGTCGAGGCGCGGCTCTATGCCGAGGATCCGGAGCGCGGCTTCCTGCCGTCGACTGGCACCTTGCACGCCCTGCGCCTGCCCGACGGCGAAGGCATCCGCGTCGATGCCGGCGTGCGCGCCGGAGACACCGTGACGCCCTACTACGACCCGATGATTGCCAAGGTGATCGCGCATGGGGCGACGCGCGAAGCGGCGCTCGACCGGCTTGCCACCGCCCTCGACGAGACGGCGGTGGCCGGGCCGCAGACGAACCTCGCCTTCCTGACGGCGCTCGCAAAAGCGCCCGAGTTCCGCGCCGGCCGCTTCGACACCGGCTTCATCGACCGCAATCTCGCGGCGCTGACGGCCGTGCCGGGGCCCGACATCGCCGCGCTGGCGGCGGCCGTGCGCCGGCTGACGGAGCCGTCGTCGGGCGCGAGCAGGCGCGGCGGTCCGTGGGACGCGCACGATGGCTTCCAACTCGTCGGCCGCCGCCAGGTCACCGTGCCGATCGTCGTCGACGGCGAGCGCATGGATGCCGTGCTGCGCTTCGAGGGGGGCGGGGTCGCCATCGTCTTTCCGCAGCTGACGAGCGGGCTCGCCATCCGGGCGGCCGATGCCGCCGTCGAGATCGTCGACGCCGATGGCGGGGCGATCGTCCTCAAGCACGGGCGCCAGACGCGCGTGCGGCTGCACGACCCCTTCGCGGTCGATCTCGAGCACCTGGAGACGGGCGGTCTCGTTACGGCGCCCATGCACGGCAAGGTCGTCGCCGTGTTCGTCGCGCCGGGCGAGCAGGTCGAGAAAGGTCAGCGCCTGGCCGTCGTGGAGGCTATGAAGATGGAGCACGCGCTCGTCGCCCCGGTCTCCGGTGAAGTCGTGGAGGTCGCCGCCGAGCCGGGCGCGCAGGTGGCCGAAGGGGCGCCCCTCGTCCACATCCGCACCGAGGAGGCGTGATCATGCGGCGCATGCCGGTGGCCGTGCTCCTCGGCGGGTTTCTCGCCTTGCCCTCGCTTGCCGCCGCCTGCTCGTGCGCGCCGCCGACGATCGAGGACCTCATCGAGAGCGAGGGCGACATCGCCGTGTTCACCGCCCGCGTCGTGTCCGTGCTGACGCCAGAGAAGGGCAAGCCGGCGTTGGTGCGGCTGCAGATCGGCGAGATCATCCGGGGCGAGGTGCCGCGCCTCATCGAGATGAGCGGCGTCACGCGCGAGGACAATCCGTGCGGGGTCGATTTCCGCCCCGGCGAGCTGCGCACGCTGGCGGCCTACCGGCGCGACGGCCGCTGGCATACCGATCTGTGCCACGTCCCGCGACATTAGATCACGATGCGTTTTGATTGAATCGATCAAACGCATGAACGTGATCGATTTCAAGAAGTTGAGCATGCTGTTCGTCCGAAGAGTGGTTTCCACTTTTCGGCAGCATGCTGTAAACGCCCTTGCTCTCGCCGCGCCTGAATCTAGAACGCGTGGCATGCCGCTTCACCTGACAAAGCTGTGCGTCGGCTGCGACACGATCCGCGACCTCGAGGAGTGGATCGAGGAGAACCGCAGCCATGCGCGCCGGCTCGGCCGCGCCTACGAGCAGACGCACACGACGCGCATGATGCCGAAGCG
>DASQLE010000661.1:0-2740 GCA_035630175.1 Beijerinckiaceae bacterium | reverse complement strand
GGCGGCTGCAGCCGATTGCGCAGATCGATCCAATCGTTGATCGCGTGCACCGCCTCGTAGCGGATGATCTTTTCCAAGATGTTCGCCGGGGTGGTCCAGTCGATCGGCCGCAGCACCAGGAAGCCGCGGTTGAACCAAGAGGAGAAAAGGTGCGTGAAATCGTTGTCGACCGCCTGCAGGTCCGGTCGAGCGGGCAAATGGGCGAGAAGCTCCTCGCGCATGTGCACCAGGGCCGAGGTGCCGCCGGGCGCGAGGTTGAGCCGCCGGATCAGTTCCTGGCGGCGCGCCTCGGCTGCCTCGTGCAGGGCATTGATGGTGACCGGGCCGGGATCGCCGCGATAGGCGTCAATCGCCGTCTCGAGCTTGGGCCGGTCGGGACCGAAGCGATCCGCGAGCGCCGTCAGGAACGACAGGCGCGCGGCGAGCGGCGCCGCCGCATAGGTGTCGAGAAGGGTGCCCGCCAGCGCCACGCCCGAGGCCTCGCCGCGGCGCGACAGCAGCAATTCGCCAAGGGCGACGAGATCGCCTTGGGCGATCGCCTCGCGCGAGCGGCCGATCAGGGCCCGTCCGCGATCGCCGAGGGTCTGCATCAACTCGTTGAAGAATGAAGCCGTTGCCATGCCGTCCAGCCTGAAGCGGCCCCCGATCCCGTCGGCCCGAGAAGCCTTCGGTTGCACCAGATCATATGGCCCCGGAGCCTGGCAATGGCCGAGCCGGCCGGGACGGTTGCGTCAGCGAATGGCGCCTTGACCCCCCTGCGATCGCGGTTAACGGGAACAGATGTGGGCTCTTCCCGTTTGATTCGGCGCAATGGCCAAGCTGCTCGCCGACTACAACGCCAAGCGGGATTTCAAGAAAACGCCCGAGCCCAAGGGCAAGCCGGCCGAGGGGCGCGGCTTCAGCTTCTGCATCCAGAAGCACGACGCCACCCGTCTGCATTACGATTTCCGCCTCGAACTCGACGGCGTCCTCAAGAGCTGGGCGGTCGCCAAGGGCCCGAGCCTGGTCCCGGGCGAAAAACGCCTCGCCGTTCATACCGAGGACCACCCGCTGGCTTACGGGACGTTCGAGGGCACCATTCCCAAGGGACAGTATGGCGGCGGCACCGTGCTGCTGTGGGACCGGGGGCATTGGCAGCCGGAAGAAGACCCGCATCGCGGCCTCAAGAAGGGGCATCTCAAGTTCCGCCTCCATGGCGAGAAGCTCGGCGGGTCCTGGCATCTCGTGCGCATGCGCCAGCGCCCGCGCGAGCGCCAGGAAGGCTGGCTCCTGTTCAAATCCGAGGATGAAGCGGCGCGCGATCCGGGCGAGCCGGACATCCTCGAGGCGATGCCGCTCTCGGTGAAAACGGGCCGCTCGCTCGAGGAGATCGCCGCCGATGCCGGAAGCGCCGTCTGGCAGAGCAACAGAGGCGACGCCGACAGCGAGCCCGCGGCGGAGGCGGTCCGCAAGGCCGGTAAGGACGGCCCCAATGCCGCCCGGGCGCCCGTGCGTCGCGCCGCTGCCCGCAAGGCGGCGGGGCCGACACGGGCGCAGCCGCGCGCCGCGCCGGACGCTGCCCGAAAAACCGCGCCGCGGCCGCGCTCGGCCGGCGAGGGTAGGCGCGCCGCGATGCCGGACGCGATCGCCCCTTGCCTCGCAACGCTCGTCGACTCGGTGCCGCGGGGCGAGCAATGGCTGCACGAGATCAAATGGGACGGCTACCGGCTCATCGCCTTCGTGCGCCGCGGCAAGGCCCGGCTGACGACGCGCAACGGGCACGATTGGACGCATCGCTTTCCCGGCATCGCGAAGGCCCTCGGCAGCCTCCCCGTCGAGACCGCCGTCGTCGACGGCGAGGCCGTGATCGAGGACGACAAGGGGCTGTCGAGTTTCTCGGCCCTGCAGGAGGCGCTGTCGGACGGGCGCGCCGCCGACAAGGCGATCTTCCACGCCTTCGATCTCCTTTACCGCGACGGTGTCGATCTCCGCGGCCTGCCGCTCGCCGCGCGCAAGGATCAGCTGTCCGAACTCGTTCCCGCCGGCGGCGAGGGCACCCTCCGCTTCAGCGAGCATATCGTGGCGGACGGCGAGGCGATGATGCGCAGCGCCTGTCAGCTCGGCCTCGAAGGCGTCATCTCGAAAGCGCGCGAGCGGCCCTACCGCTCCGGCCGCAACGGCGACTGGGTCAAGATCAAATGCACTGCGCGGCAGGAATTCGTCGTGTGCGGCTATACGCCGTCGAGCGCGCTGAGCCGCGCGGTCGGCTCGCTCGTGCTCGGCTATCACGAGAACGGCCGCCTCACCCATGCCGGGCGCACCGGCACCGGCTTCACGGCGACGACGGCGCGCGACGTCTTCAAGCGCCTGCAGCCGCTGCGGATCGCCAAGCCGGCTTTCGCCGATCCGCTCAACGCCTTGCAGAAGCGGGACGCGGTCTGGGTCCGGCCCGAATTCGTCGCCGAGGTCGAGTTCCGCGGCTGGACAGCGGATCGGCACGTGCGCCACGCCGCCTTCAAGGGGCTTCGCGAAGACAAGGAGCCGAGCGAGATCGTGCGCGAGAGCCCCGCCGTTGCGCCGCGTGCGAAGCCGTCCGCGGCGAAGCCGCCGGCCGTGCGCCGCGCATCTGGTGGAGCGGCGGTAGCGGGCGTTCCGCTCACGCATCCCGACCGCATCCTATGGGAGGAGAGCGGCGTCACGAAGCAGGGGTTGGCGGAGTTCTACGAACAGATCGCCGCGTGGATCCTGCCGCACGTGATCG
>DASQLE010000660.1:0-2792 GCA_035630175.1 Beijerinckiaceae bacterium | reverse complement strand
ATCGCCGCCATCCGCGAGGCCATCGACGATGCCGGTCTCGATCCCGACGACATCGACTACGTCAACGCCCACGGCACCGGCACGCCCGAGAACGACAAGATGGAGTCGATGGGCTGCATGGCCGTGATGGGCGAGCGCATGAAAACAGTGCCGATCTCGTCCAACAAATCCATGGTCGGCCACACCCTGACCGCCGCCGGCGCCGTCGAGGCGGTGTTCTCGCTTCTGACGGTCGCCAACGGGCGCATCCCGCCGACCATCAACTACCGCGTGCCCGATCCGGCCATCCCTCTCGACGTGGTGCCGAACGAGGCGCGCGACGCCGCCGTCGCCTATGTGCTGTCGAACTCGTTCGGGTTCGGCGGCCAGAACACCTGCCTCGTCTTCGGCGCGGAGCCGAAGTGATGCGCGCCTCGCACCGAAATCCCTCCCCTTCAGGGGAGGGCGGACTCGGATGCGGCAGCATCCGAGCCGGGCGGGGCTATGGCGCGAAGCGCCTTATCCTGCGCCGGCGTGACCCCACCCCGGTCGCTCCGCGTCTCGGCCCTCCCCTGAAGGGGAGGGATTTGTGAGCCGGCGCGTTCTCGTCACGGGCGGGGCCAAGGGCGTCGGCGCCGCCATCGTGCGGGCGCTCGCGGAAGCGGGGCACGATATCGACTTCACCTACCGCTCGTCCGCCGAAGCCGCTCTCGCCCTCGCCGACGAGCTCCGCCGCGCCCACCCGGACCGGACGATCACGGCCCATTCCGTCGACCTTGCCGACAAGGGCTCGATCGAGACGTTCTGCGAGACGCTCGAGACGGACGTCTTCTTCGGCTTTGTCCACAATGCCGGGCAGCCGTATGACGTGCTCGCCGCCATGATGGACCAGGACAAGGCGGAAGCGGCCATGCAGGTCAACTTCTGGTCCCTGACGCGCCTGGCCAAGACGCTGCTGCGCGGCATGATCCGCGCGCGCGCAGGACGCATCGTCGCGATCGGCTCGGTCGCGGCGCTCAAGGGCAATCCCGGCAACGCCGCCTATGCGGCCTCCAAGGGCGCGCTCCTGTCCTATTGCCGCACGCTCGCCGTCGAGACGGCCAAGCGCGGCATCACCGTCAACTACATCGCGCCCGGTTTCATCGACACGGACATGATGGCGCCCTACGCCGCCTACCGGGCCGATATGGAAAAGCAGATTCCGGCCGGGCGCTTCGCCGCCCCGGCGGAAATCGCCGGCATGGCCGCCTTCCTGATGAGCCCGCCGGCCGCCTACGTCACCGGCGCCGTCCTGCCGGTCGACGGCGGCCTCACGGCGATGATCGGCGTGCATCGCTAGACGTCATCCTACCCGACAGGGCTTGCCCTCGCTGAACAAGCGATGTTGTGATCAACGTCCGTGCAGCGAACCCGGCGACCCGAGCCGGGATGGGAGCAACGCCATGGACCGCCGTCATTTCCTGAAAGGCACGCTCGCGCTGCCCGCTCTCGCGGGCGGCGGTTTCGTGGCGCCCGCATGGGGCCAGGGGCGCTGGCCCACGCGCAATATCACCATGGTGGTGCCGTTCCCGCCGGGCGGCCAGGCAGACCTCGCGGCGCGGCCGATCGCGGCGGCCCTCGAGAAGCTCCTCGGCCAATCGGTCATCGTCGAGAACCGCGGCGGCGCTGGCGGCGCCATCGGCAACGCCGCCGTCGCCAAGGCCGAGCCCGACGGCCACACGATCCTGATGACGCTCTCCTCCCTCGCCGTGCTCCCCGAGTCGGAGCGGCTGTTCGGACGGACGCCCTCCTACGAGGTCTCGCAGCTCGCGCCCGTCGCGCGCGTGCTCGCCGACCCCACCGTGCTCGGGGTGCCGGCGGACGCGCCGTGGAAAACGCTGAAGGAATTGGTGGACGACGCCAAAAAGCGACCTGGCGAGATCCCGTATGGCTCGTCCGGCCCGTACGGGACGCTGCATGTGTCGATGGAGATGTTCGCCAACGCCGCCGGCATCAAGCTCCTGCACGTGCCGTATCGCGGCGCCGGTCCGGCCGTGACCGGACTCCTCTCCAACCAGATCCAGGCGCTGGCCTCGGCGCCCGGCGTGTTCAAGCCACATGTGGACGCGGGCAAGGTGCGCATCCTTGCCAACTGGGGCGCTGAGCGGGTTTCCGCCTTTCCCGACGTCGCGACCTTCAAGGAGCTCGGCTATCCGGATGTGGAGTTCTACATCTGGGCCGGATTGTTCGGGCCGAAGGGTCTGCCCGAGCCGATCATGACGCGCCTGCGCGAGGCTATGAAGACGGCCATGAGCGATGCCGAGGTGCGCAAGACTTACGAGAACGCCGGCAGCCCGCCCGCTTACCAGGACGCGCCGGACTTCGCCCGCTTCGTCGAGGCCGACAGCACGCGCCTGATCGCTGCCGTGCAGAAGATCGGCAAAGTCGAATAGCCGTTCCTCGTCGAGTGGCCGCTACTCCGCCGGCATGGCCCGCGCAGAGCGCCCGATCCAGACGAGCGGGGCGCCGATGGCGAGCACCGCGACACCGACAAGGGCGCCGTAGCCCGTATAGACGAGGCTCGAATAGAGCAGATAGGCGCAGGTCGCGCAGAACACGAGCGGGGTCAACGGATAGAGCGGCACCCGGAACGGCCGGTCGAGATCGGGCTCGCGGCGCCTGAGCTGGATCAGCGCGATCCCGACCAGCAGCATGAAGAACCAGAACACCGGCGCCGTGTAATCGACCATCGCCTGGAAACCGTCCCGCGTCGTGGCGCCGAACAGGACCAGCGCGAGCGCGATCCCGCCTTGCACGAGGAAGCCGTTCGTCGG